>DAOWMX010000213.1 GCA_030642885.1 Anaerolineales bacterium
ATCGCGTTCAGGGGATTGTAGGTTGTATGTGGAGTGCGGAAATTCTGCATCCGGTCGCGGGTGCAGTCAGCGCTATGAGACACGCGCGTTAAACCTCCCGCAGGTTTATAACCTGCGGGAGGTTGTAGGATAACAGGTTGCTTGAAGGCGTTGGATCTTAACCCTGAAAGGTGTTGAAGATGTTGAAAAAGCCCACCTTCCCGCACCCTTCCGTCAGGAGATTGCTCCGCCCGATGTGAGCCTCAATAGCGAGTCGTTACTCCTCCACGCCGGCTTGCTTGAGCTCTTTGGCTGAAATGATGGCGACGGCGCCGACCGTCTCGCCTTTCTTCAGGTTAACAACTCGCACGCCCATCGTCGATCGGCTGGCGCGCTTGATCTGCCCTATCTTGGTCCGCAGTACGATGCCGCCGCTGGAGATGATCGTTAAATCATCATCATCGTTCACAATTCGAGCCGCCGCGATCTTGCCCGTGACGGAGCGTTTCTTGCGATCGATTGTGACAACGCCCAAGCCTCCACGTTTTTGATTCTTATACTCACCAACGGGCGTTCGCTTCCCTAGGCCCTTTACGGTCACAACGAGCAGGTCTTCGCCCTGACTTACGACATTCATCCCTGCCACTGCATCCCTCTTCCGTAATCGGATCGCCCTAACCCCCATCGCCGGTCGGCCCATTGACCGAACTTGCGTTTCGTGGAAACGCAGCGCTTGCCCCCCCTCCGTGACGAGTATGATTTCGTCATCGCCGCTTGTCAGGCGAACCCAGCCGAGCACATCCTTCTTCTCTAAACCAATGGCGATCAATCCAGAAGGTCGCACGGAAGCGAATTTTGATAGTTCGACTCGCTTCATCTTCCCTTTCTTTGTCGCCATCGAACAAAAACTCGCTGCCTTGAAATCCGGCACGACGACTGCCGCGGTGATATTTTCCTCTGCATCCAATGCCAGGATGTTCACCATGGGAATACCACGGGCAGTTCTGTCGGCATCCGGAATCTGGTAGGCTTTCTCAGAATAGACCTTCCCGCGATCGGAGAAGAAGAGGACCGTATCGAGCGTCCTGGCAGGGATCAACATAAGGACCTCATCCTCTTCCTTGATGGAATGCCCCTGGACGCCTCGCCCCCCCCGGCCTTGCTGGCGATAGGTTTTTGCGAGCACGCGCTTGACGTAGCCGCGTTGGGTGATGCTGATCAGAACTGCCTCATCGGCAACCAGATCCTCCTCGCTTAAATCGCCTGTGGCTTCCGCGGCGATGTGCGTGCGGCGCGGGTCGCCGAATTTTTCCGCAAGTTCGGTTAGATCTTCCTTGATGAGCCCCAATATCTTCTTTGGATGCGCGAGTAGATCCTCGAGATATTTAATGAGCTTCTGAATTTCCTTATGTTCTTGCTTAATTTTCTTCTGCTCGAGCGCAGCCAACCGCCGAAGCTGCAATTCGAGGATTGCCTGAGCTTGGAGATCGCTAAGTTTAAAGCGCTCCATCAGGTTTTCTTTTGCTTTTTCCGCATCGGGTGATTTCTTGATCGTTTCGATCACATCATCTAACTTTGCTAATGCGGTCAATAATCCTTTCAGGATATGCGCTCGAGCGCGCGCCTTCTCAAGATTAAATTCAGAGCGGCGGGTGATGACGACGCGCCGGTGTTCAATATAGGCAACCAGCGCGCGCTTCAAAGAAAGCAAACGCGGCTCGTTTTCGATCAATGCCAAGAGCTGTACCCCGAACGTAGTTTGGAGCGTCGTAAATTTGTAAAGCTGATTGAGAACTTTCTTCGGCTGAGCACCCCGCTTCAGTTCTATGACGATGCTCAAACCTCGCCGGTCGGACTCGTCTCGTAAATCGGAAATACCCCCGATCCGGCCTCCGCGAACCAACGCGGCGATGCGTTCGATCATTACAGTTTTATTAACTTGATAGGGAATTTCGGTAATCACGATACGGTGACGGTTGGTTCCCATCTCCTCAATATGCGCCGCGCCCCGAACGACGATCCGGCCCCTTCCAGTGCTGTACGCCTGCTTGATCCCCTCATTGCCGACGATAATTCCACCAGTTGGGAAATCCGGGCCAGGGACGAAGGACATCAGCTCATCGATGGGAATCTCCTCGACGCGATCATAGTTGTCCAACATATAGTTGATGGCTTGAACCAGCTCCCCGAGATTGTGAGGCGGTATATTCGTCGCCATGCCTACAGCAATGCCCGATGCTCCATTCAGAAGCAAATTTGGCAGCCTGGCCGGTAGGACCGTCGGCTCCTGCAAAGAGGAGTCAAAGTTATCGGCAAAATCGACAGTTCCTTTACCAATATCGACCAATAGCTCAGCAGCCATTGGTCCCATCCTGGCCTCCGTATATCGCATCGCTGCGGGGGGATCGCCGTCTATCGAGCCGAAGTTCCCCTGGCCATCAACCAGCATGTAGCGCATCGAGAAATCCTGCGCCATGCGAGCCATCGCCTCGTAGATAGAAGAATCGCCATGTGGGTGGAATTTCCCCATGACCTCTCCAACGATCCGGGCTGATTTACGATAGGATGAGTTCGGGCGGATGCCCATTTCATGCATTGCGTAAAGGATCCGTCGATGGACGGGTTTTAATCCATCCCGTGCATCGGGCAATGCGCGCGCTACGATTACGCTCATAGCGTAATCCAGATACGCGCCGCGCATTTGATCGTCGATATCAACCTGATGAACGGTGCCAATTTCCATAATCACTCACAATTTTTAGATAGAATCTATCGAAAACCCGCCGGCGGCGGGTCGCTACTGTATTATACCTCGCCAGGTCATCAAAGGGTATCTAGACAGCCTTCCCAGATACCCCAATAAGGCTTCTCTGCTGCTCCCCACGCCGGTTTCTGCGTTACCTATTACTAAACCCCTATCCATAGTGAATTTCGCTGCCGCAGACAGTGTAATTAGAACTTAAGAGCGTCGTGAAACAATGAATGAACAAGCCCAGCGATACAAATCCGGTTGGTTCACCGGAATTGAGCTTTGGTTTGATTTCCTGGTAAATTGGGTCGAATCAAGGTACGGGAGAGAGGACCACCTGGATCTCAATCAACTCTGGATCCAGAGGGAGCAGATGAGACAGCAGGACTGCGAGCTGTGCCTCATGAATCGAAACATTAGCGTGATCTGGCAGCAAGGCAAGTAATAGATCTAAATCGGGATTAGCCCCGAGTTTTTGACCCTGAGGAATTAACCCCTGGAGGATATTCGCCTGCAAGCTGACCAGGCTTTCAGGGTCAGAGGCAAAAACAGTGTGGAGAGCTAGAACCTGCTGACCGGTCAGGTGATGATCCTCCAGAGGCAACCCGAGATCACCCTCTAGAGGCAGCCCGCCCAGGTAGTCCACCATGCTCGTGAAGGCATATTCGTCCATCACGACGACGATGTCGACTTCGACTCGTAACGCCCGTTCAATCGCTTCCAGAAACGGGGGAGCGACGACTTCATCAGGCGTCCAGGCGAAAAATGATTCCAGGGTGACATTTGCACCTTCGACGAGATCCAGGTTCGTCGGAACACCATAAAGAATCACATTCTTTTCGGGAGGCTGGACTGTGAGAAGCCAGATTGCCACGAGTTCGGGATCAGGTCGATCGAAACGATCGATGCCCAGTACGAGAACCGTCGTCTTAGATGAGCGCTCTGGATTTAGCAGAGGTGTTAAGCCGCCCTCGGGGAAAAACCGAATAATGGAGCTTAACGGGGACGCCGTGGTTTGCTCGCCAAGGAGAACCGTCCCGAGGCCGACGCAGAAACATAACGAAACGAAGATGAGGATGATCGCAGGTCTCGATTTCATCGCCCGATCTATAGCTCCTTGAACGAAAATACCTGCAAACGGAGTATGTTACCAATACCAGTCAAGATACCACTGCCTCGATCGCGTAAACACCTAACCAATCCAATTGTCAGAAGGTTTCTGGATCAAAAAACAAAACCAATCCTCACCTGACCACAAATACCTCTGCAATCATAATATATACCACATCCAGCTAAGTGAATAAGAAATTGGGCCAAATCCCATTTTACCTCCCCCATTTACGGTCGTAACTCATGCTTGGAATTGACTTCCATTTCCGTTGATGCTAAAACCAGCTTCATATTCGCCATCTGGAGGAGAAAGTGTCTATCCGTTTTTCACGCGTAGTGTTAATTACTCTCTCAGTTCTCCTAATTCTTCTTATCCTAATCAGCATCATCGGGGTGGTGCTCGTTAGACGTCCATTTCCACAAACGAAAGGGAACCTTCGCCTCCCCGGCCTTCTTGAACAAGTGGATGTCTTCCGTGATTCCTACGGCGTCCCCCATATCTACGCCGCGAATGCACAT
>DAOWMX010000306.1 GCA_030642885.1 Anaerolineales bacterium
ACTGCTTCGGGGATCGAATGAGTGACCATGAGCAGCGTGCCGCGATGGGCCTTCCATATTCTCAGAAGCTCCTCCCCCATTCTCTCGCGTGTCAGTGCATCGAGAGAACCGAAAGGTTCGTCAAGAAGAAGCACATCCGGTTCGTGTACTAAAGCGCGGCCGATAGCTACGCGTTGAGCCATCCCTCCAGAGAGATCACGCGGATACATTTCTTCAAACCCTTGCAGCCCCATGAGTTCAATCAGTGAGCGGACTCGATCCTGCTTTTCTTCTCTACTTAACCCCGCCAGCTCCAGCGGAAGACAAATGTTGTTATGCGCCGTCCGCCAGGGCATTAGATTTGCCTGCTGGAAGACAAAACCGATACGCCGTTGAGGTCTCGCCAGCCGTTCGCCGCTAAAAACCACCTGACCTGAGCTCGGCTTAAGCAAGCCCGCGAGGATGCGCAGCAGCGAAGTTTTTCCACATCCCGAAGGTCCAACGACGCAGACGAACTCATCAGGTGAGACCTCGAGAGAGATCGAATCCAATACGTGCAGACCACCGTTCCCGTTGGGGAAGGTCAGGGATATATTGTCTGCTCGCAGGAGATCTTGAGTGGGTTTCATCTATTCCACATACTCATTGGTATAAGCCTGTTCGAGATCCAACGGCGCCTCTAATAGGCCCATATCGAGGAGAACCTGCTGCATGTTTTCCCAGGCGATTCTATCTGAGTACCCCAAGTTTTCACTCTTCCAGAACTCGATGCTGGTTTCAAGAATTCCGAGTTGCACCGATTGATCCGCTGCATCGAGACCATCGACGTAAAGCTTGGACACCTCAAGCGCGTGGTCCGGATCCTCGATTGTCGCGGCCACACCTTGACTGAATGCTGCAACCATTCTCCGGACCAAGTCGGGGTTCTCCCTCAAGGTCTTCTCGTTGGTGATCAGCCCATTTGAAGCGAGATGAACATAGTCCGCAACCCGGATCACGTCGACGGGGAACCCTAACTTCGCCAATTGGATGGGTTCATTGTTGGCGTAAACAACAACCGCCTCTTCCATGCCCTGGCTTAGTGCCTCGACCTGGGTATAGCCAATCACATCCAATTGCACATCGTCTTCTGAAAGATTTCCTGATGTGAGCAGCGCACGGAAACCGATATATGAAGCGCCATATAAACCGGGGATGCCGATCCGTTTCCCCTTAAAATCTGAAGGCGTTTCAATTCCACTACCCGTTGGGGCTGCAACGGCGACGGGGTAATCCTGCCACCAGGCCATAACATAAACAACGGGAAGCCCCTGAGACCGCGCTAGAAGGACCTGTTCACCTGAGACGATCGCAAACTGAAGCTCATCAACGCCAACAAGCTGGACGGCCTCCGTTTCTGGAAGATGTGTGATTTCAATCTCGATCCCCTCCTCTTCCGCAAATCCATCATCAATCGTCACATACAACGGTGAGAACTGAATATCCGGTCGATAGCCCATTGTGACATTGACGTGATCAAGGCTGGGACCCTGTGTTTGCTGACTTTGTGGGCTAGCGCAAGCCGCGCTGATAACCAACAACGCACTCATCAGCACTATAAGGATGTAGGTTTTATTTTTCATAGATAACCTCACAATTTTGGTTCGCCTGTATCCTGCCAGGCGAGAAGGTGCCGCTCAAGTAGGACCACCAGGCTGAACAAGGTCATCGCTAAAACGACCAGCGCGATGACGGCTGTATAAACCAGTGTCGTATCGTAGACCCCACGACCGATATTTATTAAAAATCCAAGACCCTCATTTGCGCCAACAAGTTCACCAACCACAGCGCCAATGACGGACAGCGTTGCCCCAACTTTCAACCCCCCCAGCAAAACGGGCATCGCCGCCGGCACCTCAAGCCGGCTGAAAACCTGCCAGCGTGTTGCCCGCAGAGATCGCATTAAGTCGCGGAGATCCTCAGGGACCGATCGAATCCCCACGATGGTATTAATCAAGATTGGGAAGAAGACGATTAATGCGCTGATCATGATTTTTGAGAACCGGCCGGGACCAAACCAGATGACAAGAAGCGGTGCAATTGCGACGATAGGAATGGATTGTGAGGCAACGATATACGGGGAGAGAAATCGTTCAACGGTTCTCGATTTCGCCAGGCCGTAGCCTATGATAATGGCAGAGGTCATACCAAGAATTAACCCCCCAAGAACTTCAATGAGCGTAGCAAGTGTATGGCGGATTAAGGTTCCATCCTGGATAGCACGCACGGTGCGATTGAATACAGCTACAGGCGAAGGGAGTATGAATGCCGGCAAACCGCTCCAGCGACTCGCTGATTCCCAAAGCAGCAAAGCAAAGCTGATGGCAAAAGGGATCATCAATAAATGCCAATTATGACGGTACCCTCTTGCCTTTTTCGAGGTCTGATAGGCTTGTACAGATTTCTTCGATTCCATCATCCAACAATAAAGAAGCCCCAAGATTTGGGGCATGAGATGAGCTTCCACAGCACGTTTATGAGTATATTCAAACCCCGAAGACCTGGATCTTCGGGGCAAATACATTCAACTTGGCGTGCTGCGACGCCGCGGGTTGCCTTCTCCCATCCGGACTATACCGTCGGCTTCGGAGTCTCACCGAATCATGCGTGTGAAACGCTTGCGGGCTGTACCGCCGATCGGGAATTGGGCTTCAAGCCCTCACCCTGCCCCAAAGGCTATCTATTCAATTGACAACACGATTATACGATAGTTTTCAACCCGATTGCTTGACTACGCACATCGTTCAGGTCAATCATCACTCGATTCACGGAGTTTTATCCTGCTGCCGTATGAAT
>DAOWMX010000307.1 GCA_030642885.1 Anaerolineales bacterium
TCGACCGTAGTGGATTGCACCCAGGACCCGCCCAGGATACTGCGTGTGGGACCGATTACTGAAGAAGAGATCCGCTCAGTCCTTCTTGACTGAGATTGCCAACGCTTAAGAAACATTAAGCTTCTATTCATTTTTCACTAATCTAAAAATGTATGATTAAAGTTGCATTCTCCTCATCAAAGCCGTGCTATGGAGTCACAAGCCCAGAGCACGGCTTTGATCTTTAACCTTCACAGTGAAGTACTTATGAGACAGGTCAGGGAAAAGTACCCACGGCGTAATTCTCGATGAGCGATGTCGCGCTGAAGAACCTCGATCTGCTTTTGTCGCAGCTCCTATTTGGGAATTACGAGATTCTTCAACCCGCTGATCTTCGGCCTAGAACGACAATCCATCAAGAACACTTAATGGTTCTCCTCCATTATTACTGTGGAAAGGTAATATAAACGCGGATTCCCTGTTGATGGACCTTTTATATGCCGGGGCCCGTAGATGTGATGAATCGCTTTTTCCCTTTTCCCCCCTATGTCCCCCTGACAACGATCGATTCCGACTTTACGTTTCAATGGAACGTCTCTAAGGATCTCTTAGCGGCGCTCATGGGATGTACATCGTGGTTCTTCCCACGTTGGTGAGGGGTTGTTGGTTGTATGTGGAGTGCGGAAGCTCTGCCTCCGGTCGCAGGCGCAGCCTGCGCCATGAGGAATGAGCCTGAACCTGGATATTGGGAATGCTGAAAGTTTTGGATGTATAAAAACGACTTCCTCCGTCATCGCCAGATGGGACCAGAAGTTTAGCTTCGGGCGGGGCAACACAGCGAAAATCTGCCAGGTCACCCACACAATTTGAAGGAGAACCCCATTAATCAATAATACGTTCGAGCTTCCACGCTTCGAGGGATGAAGCGTTCATCCAGTGAGCCGCGTACCAGTGTAGGTAGTCGGCAATATGTGCGCGCCAGTAATCGGATGTGTGATCGCCGGGGTAGATATGTACGATTGCTGCCAGGTCATTTTGTGAGAGCAGTGTAAGGAGACTTTGGGCGCTGGGTAGCAGCGAGTCATGGTCGCCAATATCCATCCAAACGTCCGGACGCTGCTCCATTGGGATTGCCAGCAGCCATTGAAGGATGAGCCCTTCGGCATTGAGTGTTGCCGGGCTGTGGAGCCCGAGGATGGAAAACATATCGGCATGAGTGAGGGCCATCCGCAGGGCTTGCCCTGCGCCTCTTGAAACACCGCCAATCGCCCGCCATTCCGGTCCTGATCGAGTGCGATAGGTCTGGTCGATGTGTGGGATGAGCACGTCAATGACGGCAGTCTCTATTTCAATACCGGTCCGCTGCCAGGGCATGATGATTAGAAAGGGGGGCAGAATGCCGCGCTCGATCATCGTGTTTGCGGTTTCGTCGATTCCCAGATCATCCCATTGTGCGTCCGTTCCCTGTAGACCGTGCAGTAAATAGAGCACCGGATAAGTTCGCTCAGGCTGCTCATCGTAGCATGGAGGCAGATAGACTCTGAAAGGCAGGGTTCTAGGGAGTGAGGGATGATCGATCTCCGCCAGAGTTATTTTTCCCTCTGATCCAGAACAGGGTGTCATTGTAGCAGTTGTGGACAAAGGAACCTGGGATGGGCTTTCTGTCTGTAGAACTTCCGGGGCGGGATGCGTTCTTACTGGGGTTGCTGGAGGCGGAGGTGATGTTAAAGTTGAAGGGGGGCTGACCGGAGTGGAACACCCACTGGCAGCTAGTGAGAGAAGTGTTCCAATCAGGAAGACGCGAAGCACCCCGCCGATCTGCATGTTGTTCGCAGACCAGCGGGGGCGCCTGTTATCACAAGAATATGCTGGATGCCTGCGTGGGTCAAGTTTATCCATCGTATAACAAACTAGGGTGAAGTTCCCTCACCGGTTGTCATCCAAAGCGACCTTCGACGTAATCCTCGGTCCGGGAATCGAGCGGGTTCGTGAAGACTTGTTTGCCGATGGTGTATTCGATCAACTCACCTCCCAGGAAAAACGCAGCGTAATCGGCAACACGCGCGGCTTGCTGGACGGAGTGAGGCACAAGCACGATCGTGTAATTCTCCTTCAGCGTTTGTAGTGACGCTTCTACCTTTCCGGTAGAAATTGGATCCAGACCCGATGTTGGTTCATCGAGGAGAATGACCTCAGGTTCAAGGACAAGGGAGCGCGCCAGGCATAGACGCTGCTGCTGTCCTCCTGAGAGAGAGACGGCAGGTTCATCCAGGCGGTCTTTTACCTCATCCCAGATCGCTGCGGCTTTCAGGCTTCTCTCAATTGCCGCGGTGTGAATAGAGCGATCTCTTTGTCCAGCGAGCTCGAGGCCATAGGTCAGGTTCTGGCGTATGGTCATTGGGAGGACGACAGGTCGCGCAAAGACGATGCCGACTTTCCGTCGCAGCTTGATGACATCGATTTCCGGGCTAAGGATGTCAACCCCATCGAGCCATACATGTCCTTGAACTTTGACCACATCAGCCAGGTCGTTCAAGCGGTTTATCGTTCTGAGCAGTGTA
The DNA here is from genome assembly GCA_030642885.1 of Anaerolineales bacterium. GTDB lineage: Bacteria > Chloroflexota > Anaerolineae > Anaerolineales > E44-bin32 > E44-bin32. The sequence continues at coordinate 2,541 of DAOWMX010000307.1, forward strand.
GATTTCCCACCACCGGCTGGACCGAAGAGCACTGTGATAGCGTTCTTGGGAATTGCGAGATAAATGTCTTTCAGCGATTCTGTGCCGTCGGAGTACGAGATGGAAAGATGTTCAACGATGATCTTTGGATCGGCGAGGACGATTTCCATTGAGGCGTTCAGGGCGCGCGGCTTCACTTCCATTTGTGTGGGTGAGGACGCGTTTCGGTCAGAATGGAGCGCGTTCACCA
>DAOWMX010000034.1 GCA_030642885.1 Anaerolineales bacterium
CGCGGGGTTGAGTCGTACTCGATGGCCTGTTCAGAGAAAGAACTCGGCATCTCCGAGGAACATGAAGGCATTATTGTCCTCGACGAGGATGCGCCGACTGGGAAACCGCTTGCGGAGTACATGGGCGATGCGGTCCTGGACATCACGCTCACGCCCAATGTAGCCCGCAATGCCAACATCCTGGGTGTGGCAAGGGAGGTAGCTGCGCTGACGGGGGCGTCGCTGAAAGAGCCATCCTACAAAGTCGATTGGAAGGGCCCTGCAATCGATGGGCGGGTGAGCATCGATATCCGCACCCCCGAACTGAACCCGCGCTTCGTCCTGGGACTTGTCGAGGGGGTAGAGGTTGGGCCCAGCCCCTTTTGGGTCCAGCTCCGTCTGCAGTTGGCAGGGATGCGGCCGATCAACAATATCGTTGATGCTACGAACTACGCCATGCTTGAAATTGGCGAGCCTCTGCACGCGTTTGACTTCGATGTCCTCGTCGAGCGCGCCGGAGGAAAAGCGCCGGAGATCATCACCCGGAATCCAGAATCGAAGGAGCGCATAACCACCCTCGACGGCGTCGAGCGGTCACTGGACGATTTTACGGTCTTGGTCGCCGATACCGCCGGAGCGCTTTCAATCGCTGGCGTGATGGGGGGCGCCGAGTCGGAGGTAAGCGAGAAGACCACCCGGGTTTTACTCGAGGGGGCTGCCTGGAATTTCATCAACATCCGCCGAACGGCAGGGTCGCAGAATCTGCAATCCGAGGCCTCCTACCGGTTCGAGCGCGGAGTTCCTCCGGCGATGGCTGAACGGGGGGTCAAGCGCGGCTTGTCCTGGATTCAACAGTTTTCCGGTGGCGAGATCGCCCAGGGGATTGTCGACGAATATCCATTGCCACCAGAGCCGTTGATTGTGGAGATTTCTCCATCTGACGTGGAGCGCTCCCTCGGAATCCGGCTTGAGATAGAGGCTATCGAGAAAATTCTCGATAGGCTCGGTTTTGAGATCGAAAGCAAGGGGGAAAAGCTGCAGGTCACAACGCCAGATCATCGCATGGATATTGGTGAAGGCATCGTTGGAGTGGCAGATTTGATGGAAGAGGTGGCGCGGGTCTATGGTTACGATCGTCTGCCGGAGACAATGATCTCTGATGAGATCCCGCCCCAGTACAGTAATGAAGCTTTGGAGCGTGAGGAGCAAATCCGAAATCTACTCGTCGGCCTTGATCTACAGGAAATCGTAACCTATCGCCTGACAACCCCAGACCATGAAACCAGAATTTTGCCACCCGGGGCAAAACCCGACGATAGACCGTACATACAATTGGAGAATCCAATCAGCGTCGACCGGATGGTCATGCGCCACAGTATATTGGCCAGCGTGCTGGAAATCGTGGAAAGAAACGCCCGTTTCCAGGAGCGCATCGCCGTGTTCGAAATTGGACCGGTATATTTGTCCGCCGAAGATGGCGAACTACCTAGCGAACCGCTCAAACTCGCTATCGCGCTAACCGGACCGCGCTCACTTCCCTCATGGACGGAATCTGCAGCGAAGGAATTCGACTTTTTTGATTTAAAGGGAACTCTCGAGGCGTTGTTCGCAGGGCTTAAGGTCGGGGCAGTGGAGTATTCCCCGGGCGAGCACCCGTCGTTTCATCCCGGCAAATGCGCGCGGATATTGATCGATGGGGTGCAAGTGGGTGTTATGGGAGAGCTCCACCCCCTTGTGAAAGAGCACTATAACTTCCAAGCATTCCCGCTTCTAGCTGCCGAATTGGATGTAGAAGCGATCATCCATGCGATCCCTGAATCGATTGACGTGGAATTGGTCAAGACCTTTCCACCCGTTTTGGAAGATTTGGCGATCGTCGTCGATGAGGCAGTCCCAGCCGAACAAGTCCTTGCTGTCATACGGAAATCGGGAGGGGATCTACTCGAGGATATCCGTCTTTTCGATCTCTACCGGGGAGAACAAATCGAGGCGGACAAGAAGAGTCTGGCCTATGCCCTGACGTATCAGGCTCTGGATCGAACGTTGACAGATGAAGAAGTGGCAAGGCTGCGGAAGAAGATCGTTAAGGCGTTAGAGAAAGAGCTCGGCGCTCACCTGCGATCTTAGTCTTTCTCATCGGATAAGGCTTCGGCGCGTTGGATCGCCATAGCAGCAAGTTGTGCCACGACCATCAGTAAATGGTGGTCTTCGGTTGAAAAATCTCGGTCACCGAGTTTGTTGATCGCTTCGATCACGCCGAGGACGCGCTCGCCATCAAGGAGAGGCACACACACCAGCGCTTGCGTGTGAAAACCCATAGTTTCATCAACCTGGGTAAAAAAACGAGGGTCTTTGCGCACATCGAGGACAATTGCGGGTTCACGATTATCCGCCACCCATCCGGCGATGCCCTTCCCGGGCGGCAGCTTGTAGCCCTGAAGACGATCACGTGCTTCGCCGCGGACAACAACGAATACCAGTTCCTCGGTCTCGTCGTCTCGCAGGAGCAACGAACCATCGCGCGTTCCCAAGACTGCCAAAGCGGATCCTAATAAGTCATCAAGAACATGAATCAGGTTGGTTTGAGGCCCCATGCGCTGGATCAGATCCTGGATGGCGCTCAAGCCGCGCACGGAGGAGCGCAGGATTGTCAGCTCCTCTCGTAGTTCTTGGTTCTCCTGGTTTAGTCGGGAGACCTCTGTTTGAAGAAAGCGTAGGGGGTCGCGGGTATCTACCATACTGAGTCCTTTAGGTAGGTTGATATTAGCACAAGTAGAATGCTCAGGAAAGCTCATTTCTGGACGGATAAAAATGAAAGACAGCCGTCGTGAATATCTTGGCGATGGATTAATTAGCGCTGGCGCACAAATCAAGCATGATATGATGCTCGGCACGCACTCGCCGGAGTGAAAAGTCAGTATCAGGTTGGTGGTAGACAGCTCAACCACCTGCTGCCGGCGAATGAGCGATAAAGTAAAGCGAGGGCAGCTAGCACTCATAATATTGAATCAACGCGGAGGGAATAACCGGGCGATGAATATTTATTTCTCATGCTCTCTCACTGGAGGGAGGCAGGACGAATCGGTCTACATGACGATTGTGGATCATCTATTGTCTATTGGGCACGATGTGCCCACTGCTCACCTCGCGCATACTGAGGTGATGGATCTGGAGATGGTTGTAGACGCTCGAGAAGTCTATGAGCGGGATATGGCCTGGATAGAAGGATGTGACGCGCTGATTGCGGAGGTGAGCACACCGTCGCACGGGGTGGGGTATGAAATTGCCGTAGCGCTCGAGAGCGAAAAACCGGTACTGTGCTGTTACCGTGAAGGTGCGACTGTGTCGAAGATGATCACAGGTAATGACTCAAAAGCACTGACGCTATGCCCCTATCGAAAGACAGATGGAGTGCTGACGGCGATTGGTGATTTTCTAAAAACGCTGCCAGGCGCGTGAAACATGCAGAGGGCAAGAGCAAATCCCCCGAGGAGAACAGCGGGGGATTTTGTTGTATCCGGCACTCAGGAAGACCGAGGAGCGGTTTGAGAATATCGGGGCGCGCGTACAAGAAAGCAGTGGGTAATGTCTAAGATCGGGCGAAAATTTGTGATTGAGGGTCTTGTTCGTAGGGGCAGAGGTGTTCTTACACAGCCTCGACGCTCTTAATATCAGGGAAGAACTGACGGACTGAACCCTCTACCCAACCGTGGAGTGTTGCTTCCGCGCGATCGCAACCCTCGCAGGCGCCGCCCATCTTCACCTTAAGAACCTCTCCGTCGAAGGAGACCAATTGAACCCATCCGCCGTGATATTGTTCGATGTAGGAACTGATGACTTCCAGCAACGCCCGCATGCGCTCTTCAGGCGGTGCGTCTATGTCGTGGTTGTGATTGGCTGCAATTGGCATAACGGACTCCGTTCGAAGTTATTGCTCTCTAAGCTGTGCCTAAGTGGCGACACCATCCCTTAATATTCTAACCACATGAGCATGCGTGTTTTGTAGCCGCTGTGCGATCACATCCGCTAAACGCTCAAGGATGACCACGCCCGCATCAGGGTATTTTTCGCATAGCTTTGTGAGTTCCTCGCCCTTGATGCTGAGGGTCTGGCTCTGCTTAATGCTTACCGCACAGGATGTGTAACTTGTGCGCCCGAGCGCCGCGGACCAACCGAAGACACCCCCCTCTTCTATCTCAGTTACAGGTATCACGTCCCCATCATGGGGCTTAAAGCGGATAGCCACCTTCCCTGTGACTAAGAAGTATAACCTATCGGCGGGCGCATCCTGCTCGAAGATCACCTCACCATCTCCAAAAGTCTCCGATTCAAATCTTTTTTTCAGGAGATTGAGGTGCTTAGCGTCGAGCCCTTCAAATAGAGACAGTGAATTAAACGAATCCCGGTTCATAACTTTTATTCAGCGGTTGGTGACTTTAGTGTAGTTTGGCAAATTGGTGGCTTCGAAGTGGATTCTTTCCCGATCTGCACGACAACCGTCACCTCCTTCAGGAGACGGCATTTGTTATCCAGGCCCAATAAAAGTCATCTTGACGCAACCCTTATTTGTAGGTATATTATCAAGCACAGGCAGGCATCTGGGTGCCCCCCTCACCTAGATGTTTGTCTGTGTTTTAAAAAGGTAATTCAGTTTAAATTCCATTCATTCAACTGCGAAGTGCAATAATAAGGGATTGATCCACTAACCTGTACCCCTCCCCGGGTTTTATCGGGATCATGACCTGCGGGTTATTGGAGTAAATCCTGAAGGGGTAGCTTAAAGAATGAAAAAACATCTAAAGAGATGCTTTTTCATTCAAGTAATAACTTGGAAAGGCTCTCTATCTTTTCATGGGCTCCGAACCAAAAGCCTTGTTCGCTCAGTTCTTTTTGAAGAGGCCATGCCGAACCAGGAGCTCAAAGAGCTCGATCGCTTCTCGTGATCAATGCCCTGCTGAAAACAGCCTTTAGGATTCTCTCGAAGTATATTAAGTTTTGTCGTCTATCTTTGCCTTCGGAGCATTCTTCTTCACAGATTCAATGCCATTCTTACATCCAGCTTTCGATGAATAGCCCTCTCCGGTAGCAATGACCTGGTTGTTATTTGCTAGCAGTTTCCAGCGAAACTCACCCTTCCTGTCTTTATAGATCTCGAATTTGGCCATTGTTTATCATTCTCCTTGTCGTTGGTTTGTCTGCGATGGTCTTATTATACATCGCAGATTCAAATAAGGAGATGTTCCGCTCGTTCTAAGTCTTCCGTTGTGTTTACGTTGAAGAAGCTCAATCCGGAAGGATCAAGCTTGGAGAGTACCTGCCCTTCGATGGGGAGGACGTGTACTTGCGGATAGAAGCTAACCATTCTTCGTTCGCCAGATACAATCGCTGCTTTCACCGCGGGGAGGCAGCGCTCCTTGTTGTAGACTGCCTGGAGAGGTTCGTAATTGTCATCATTCTTGGGGACGATTACATCAGCCTCATGTGCTCGGTTGAGAAGATGTTCGAGCAATTCATGACTGACGAATGGTGTGTCGCAAGATAAAATCAAGACGATCTCACCCCGCGCAGCGTTCAGCGCGGTTTGCAGGCCGTGCAAGGCGCCAGCGCCGGGGATCTCGTCGCCCACCATCCGCAGATTGAGATGGGCCAGAGTCTCTGGGCGATTGGTCGTTATCAAGATTTCGTCTGCCAAACCATCGATTCGAGCGAGCACTCGCTCGATTAGCGGGATTCCCGCCAGACGCATCAGCGCTTTATCTTCTCCCATTCGACTGGATTTCCCGCCTGCTTGAACAGCAATGGTGATCATGATTACATTTTACCCTCGCTGCTGACGCTCTGGGGGCGGGTGATATAATTCGCAATAATCTCATGACAACCCTGGCCGAAGTACTCGATGAAATGACCATCCCTGGGGAGCTTTACACGGCTCTCCCAAATGGGGACGTGCGCTGTTTTGCTTGTGGTCATCGCTGCCTGATTCGAGAAGGTCGGCGCGGGATATGCAAGGTCCGGTTCAACACGGGTGGAGAGCTGCGGGTTCCTTGGGGTTACGTCGCAGCATTGCAGTGTGATCCCACCGAGAAAAAGCCTTTCTACCATCTTCTTCCTGGCTCAGATACCCTTACATTCGGGATGCTGGGTTGCGACTTTCACTGCTCCTATTGCCAGAACTGGGTCTCGTCACAGGCTTTGCGCGATCCCGCCTCTGAAGCCTCCGCAGCGTATCTGCGCCCAATCGAACCATCCGAGATGATTGAGTATGGACTTAGTATGGGCGCTCAGGTTGTGGCTTCTTCATACAATGAGCCTCTGATCACTTCCGAATGGGCCGTCGCAGTATTCAAGGAGGCTGTGAATGCAGGCTTAAAGTGCGCATACGTCTCTAACGGAAATGCGACACCGGAAGTGATGGATTATCTCAGTCCATATCTAAGCGGGTTTAAAATTGACCTCAAGACGATGCAGGATCGGAATTACCGTCAATTGGGAGGCGTGCTTCAACACGTTCTTGACAGCATCAAGATGGCGCACGAACGGGGTCTCTGGGTGGAGATTGTCACGCTTGTTGTCCCGGGCTTCAACGACAGCAGCGAGGAATTATTGGATGCAGCCAGGTTTATCGTCTCCATCTCGCCGGATATCCCCTGGCATGTCACCGCCTTCCACAAGAATTACCGTATGACTTCGCCGGAAAACACCACTGTCGATACCCTGATCCGGGCAGCTGAGATAGGGCAGGAGGCCGGGCTGCGATATGTATATGCCGGGAACCTCCCGGGACGGGTTGATCCTTATGAGGACACAACCTGCCCAACATGCCAGCAGAGTCTGATCCGGCGTTATGGCTTTGTGATCCTGGATTATCAACTGACAGGACAGGGGACTTGTCCGCATTGTGGAACCGCTATTCCCGGGATCTGGCCGGAGACGGCCGATGAAGTGAGGCTCGGTACGGCAGCAGATCTGTTTTCACGGCGACCGCGTATCGTCCCGTAAGTCACCTTCGGAGCATGGTGTTGGATCCTAGAGGAGCGCAACAGTTGCAAACCAAATTAATCCTGACGTACGATCCGATACCGGAGCAGCGAGAGGCGTATTTTCGTTATGTCCTGGGCGAGTTTGTGCCCACGATGGAGCAGATGGGGCTGAGGATGTGCGAATCCTGGCATACCGCTTATGGCTCCTACCCGCTCAGGCTCCAAGGTTTCACGGCCGATGATAATGATGCAATGGCACAGATTCTGGACTCCCGCGACTTCAAGGAGCTGGAGGAGCGGTTGCAGGAGTACGTGGTCAATTATCAACGGCGCGTCGTCCTCCGCAAGAAAACCTTCCAGTTTTAAGCACAATACTGCAAGAAATTAGAAAAACGCTATTGACAGGAATATTTTCTTAATGTACTGTTAAGAGACGTTGGACGTCCAATGTTTCCCCGTCAATCATTTTTAAAAGATAGAATTTGGTGAATATGGCTATCAATACCAGCAGGCGATTACATCAAGTAAAAGCGTATTTGCTTAACTACATTAGCCAAAACCAACTCAAGCGCAACGATCAACTGCCTTCAGAAGCGGCGATAGCAAAATCTCTGGGAGTCAGTCGGAATACTCTGCGGGAAGCTTATATTTCACTGGAAAATGAAGGCATTATTGTTCGGCGACACGGCATCGGCACCTTTGTGGCTCACCCTCCCGTCATCCGAGATTCTCTCAATGAGTTTTCGCCCTTTGCCAAGCTCATTCAGGATAGTGGTTATAAGCCGAACTTTCAAACCCTGTCCATGGATTTCGTACTTGCGTCAATTGAAGTCAACGATGCATTAAACACGCTGCCCTCGAAAAAACTGCGCTGTATTAAACGTCTTGTCCTGGCTGAACAACAACCGGTGATATATGTTGAGGACTATTTTGCCCCAGCAGTTGAAGAAGCAGCTCTGAATTGGGACGATTTCAATGGCAACATGGTTCATTTTCTAGCCGTATCGCTTGATAGTCCGCTACATCAAATTCAATCTCGCATCCGCGCCGCGGCCATCAGCCCCGATATTTCGCAATACTTAGAATTGGCAGCAGGAACACCGATTCTAAGCGTTCGATCAACCATCTATACGGTGGATAATCGACCCGTCACTTATAGCAAAATCTGCTTCAATTCCACTATTGTGGAGTTGGATATCGTGCGGATCATCCGCACAACATAACCGCGGCTCATATTCACAAGGAGGAAGGATTATGCAAACCCGAAAAATAGTATTCGTAGTAATGGTGATCCTGTTGATTGGATTGCTGGCCGCATGCGGCTCGACAGCCCCAGCCGAGCCAGCAACGCAGGAACCTGTCGCCGAGGAACCTGCGGCGGAAGAACCGGTTGTTGAGGAGCCAAGCGAACCGGTGACGATCGAGTTCTTCTACCCGGTCGCTGTCGATGCACCTATCGCCGCGATCATCGAAGGTTATATCGACACTTTTGAGGCTGAGAACCCCCACATCACCGTCGAGGCCGTATTCTCGGGTGGTTATGGAGATGTTCAAACAGCGATCATGACGGCTATTGATGGGGGAGCAGAGCCCCCTGCCATGGGAGTCATGCTGGCGACGGCACTTTACGATCTAATCAACGCCGACGCAATCTCCCCTGTGTCTCCTAGCGATGAATATCTCGCCGATGTCTTCCCGGCATTCTTAGACAACTCGCGCTATGACGGAAAAATCTGGAGTGTTCCCTTCCAGCGCAGCGCGGTGGTCATGTATTACAACGCTGATTTGTTCGAAGAAGCCGGCATAGAGCCACCCGATTCCTGGGATAGCTGGGCTGCTGCAGCCCAAGCGCTAACCGTTCGCGATGGTGCAGAGGTCACACGCTGGGGGATTGAATATCCCTCTGGCTGGCCTTATTGGCTTTTCCAGCCGCTGGCTATTGGCAGTGGGCAGAATATCGTGGGTGAGAGCGACACAGAAGTGTTCTTCGATGATCCCGACGTGATCGAAGCTGTCCAGTTCTATATCGATCTTTCCGAGGAATATGGGGCGATGGCGGCTGGCGTGCAGGGTATTTGGGGACAGGCCCCCACTGATCTTGCAACGGGTCTGACTGCCATGATCGTGCACTCAACGGGTAGTCTGACAGGGCTTCTTGACCAGGTTGATTTCGAGCTTGGCGTGATGCCCATCCCCGGACAGACGGCGGGTACTTTCGCCAGTGTTCCCGGCGGCGGCAACATCTACATCATGAAGGGTGCGCCTGAAGAAAAGCAGGCTGCCGCATGGCTCTTTGCTGAGTTTCTTACCGAAGCGGAGCGAGTCGCTGATTTCAGCATTCAGACAGGCTACATTGCCTCGCTGAACAGCAGCTATAAAACCGATGCCATGAAGGCTTACCTGGCAGAGGTCCCGCAAGCGGAGGACACAAAGAACGCGCTGCAGTACGCCGGTGCCGAGCTCATGGTCCAGAACCTGGGCGAGGTTCGCAATATCTTCCACGATTACTTGCAGCGAGCCTATAACGGCGAGATGACTCCTGAAGAAGCGATGGCTGCCGCGCAAACCGAGGCGGAAGCCGCTCTGGAGATCTTCAAATAAGATAACGAACGTCTACTCAAACATGGGGACACTTACCAAGGTGTCCCCATGTTGTATAACCCCTCACTGAGCTGTATAACGGAGGGATGATGGAGCGATCAAAAACAAGGAAATCCAGCCTACCCTACTTGTTAATTTTGCCGACCTTGTTTTTTGTGGCGATTTTCACTATCTGGCCGACGATTAACAGCTTCTACATGTCCTTGTTCCGTCAGCGGCTCAATCTAGCCCGCTTCAGGGAGCCTACTTTCGTTGGGATCGAAAACTTCGTTAATCTCTTTTCCGATCCCAGGTTTATTCAGGTTCTTAACAACACCATCATCTATGTGATTGGCACGGTCCCCCTAGCAATATTCCTGGCATTCTTATTTGCCTTCCTGGTAAATCAGCGCATACGCGGCGTTGGTTTATCACGGCTCAGTTTTTTTCATCCGAGCATCTTGCCGATGGTAAGTGCGGCAACGATCTGGATGTTCTTTCTAACACCAGACTATGGGATCTTTAACGAGGCGTTATATTTCTTGGGATACCGTGGTCCCCAAAATTGGACTGCCAATCCGGACCTCGCTTTGATTTCTATCATGATCGTTGCCCTCTGGAAAAACGCCGGATATTACATGATCTTCTATCTAGCCGGCATGCAGAACCTGCCCACGGAGGTCTTTGAGGCTGCCACTCTGGATGGCGCCAGCACCTGGCAAAAACTGCGCTATGTCACGTTCCCTCTGCTGCGCGGCACCACTCTTTTTATCACTACCATCGCCATCATCGGTGCATTTCAGACAGTAGATCAAATCTTTGTGTTAACCAAGGGTGGACCGAGCGGAGCCAGCACGACGCTTCTCTATTACCTCTGGCAAGTAAGATTCGAATTTCAGGATGTCGGGAAGGCATCAGCGATTACAGTGGTCTTGATCGTTTTGCTTTTACTCTTCACAGTAACCAATTTCGTGCTATCGGAACGCGGAGAGGATTAGAATGCAGTTATCGAAAGATGGCCAGCGGCGTCGATGGAATACCAAGAAAATCTTCGCCATGCTCATCACCTGGACAATCGCGCTCCTGTGGGCTGTTCCTGTATTGTGGGCTTTGGTCGCCTCCTTCCGCCCAGCATCTGAGCCGATGGGTCGAGGCGACGTCTGGTTTGGGTCGATGCTCACGCTGGATAATTACATAAAAGCGTGGTCCTTGGCACCCTTTGACCGCTACTTTATAAATACCGTGGTTATCGTGACCATGGTCCTCGGCGTGCAGTTGGTCACCATCACACTGGCGGGGTTCGCTTTTGCCCATTATGAGTTTCGCGGAAGCAAGATTCTGTTGTTTGTCATCCTGCTGCAATTGATGATCCCAACCACTGCTCTGTTGGTGCCGAATTTCTCGACCATTCGCTTCCTCAATCTTTACGATACTCGCCTGGCGATTGCGATCCCGTATTTCGGTTCGGCTTTTGGGGCGTTCTTAATGAGGCAGGCTTTTCTCGAAGTGCCTCATGATCTAGTGGATGCCGGCACCATTGATGGTGCTAGTTGGTGGCAATTGCTCCGGCATATCTACCTACCCCCCACAATACCCGTTCTGGTGGCGTTTGGAATTTCATCGGTCGCGTGGCACTGGAACGAATTCCTGTGGCCGCTAATCATAACGAAGAGCGACGCGGCTCGTCCGCTTACGGCCGGGCTCGTGCGATTTACACAACTGGGCGAGATTGGCGCGCAATGGTCATTGTTGAGTGCGGCTACATTGATCGTGGCCGCACCCCTCTTCATAGCCTTTCTGTTTTTCCAGAGACGGTTTATTGAAAGTTTTGTTCATTCAGGTTTGAAATAGAAGTTGGTCCATTCGTCGACAGTGTGACCCTTGGCGACAGCTTTTAAAATGTGATGTATAATAGCGCCGCCCTGGCTCATCGAACATCGCCGCTGCATTGAAATAAGCCCTCACCAAAGCCCAGCCAGGGCTTTTTTGTTGGATCGCGGGTTGCCCCGCGGCTATCAGGACTGTAAAAACGCAATGCCCGCGCACAGGCGCGGGCATTTTGTCCTCCGGGGCAGGGAGATATTAGATGACGCCCAGTTCTTGGCCAACGCTCTTGAAGGCGGCGAGCCCTCGGTCGAGGTCCTCCCGGGAATGCGCCGCAGAGATCATCACCCGGATCCGGGCTTTACCGCGTGGGACAGTAGGAAAACCGAGGGCCATGGCGAAAATGCCCTCCTCGAATAGTCGCCGGCTGAAATCCTGAGCCAGGGCGGCCTCGCCCAACATGATGGGCGTGATCGGTGTTGTGCTTACGCCGGTGTCGAAACCTATCTCCCGCATTTCGCGCTTGAAGTAGTCTGCGTTTTCCCAGAGTTTATCGACCAGTTCGGTGGACTCTTCGAGTAGATTCAGGGAGGCCAGGCAAGCGGCCACATCCGGGATGGTCATGGCCGATGAGAAAAGGAAAGGACGCCCGCGCTGCTTCAGCCAGTCCACGATTACCTGGCTGCCGGCGATAAAGCCGCCGACGACGCCGAAGGCTTTTGAAAGCGTGCCCATCTCGACGTCGACTTTGCCGTGCAGATCATAGTGATCGACGATGCCGCGCCCGCCTTTACCGAGGACGCCCTCTCCATGCGCGTCATCGACCATGAGCAGAGCATCGAATTCTTGAGCTACCTCATATAACTTATCGAGCGGAGCGACGTCCCCATCCATGCTAAATACGCCATCGGTGATGATCAATGAGCGACGGTAGCCATCGCCCTTGCTTTTTTCTATTTGCACCCGCAGGTCATCCGCGTCACAGTGAGCGTAACGTATGGCTTTGGCGCGCGAAAGCCTGCAGCCGTCAATAATGCTGGCATGGTTGAGTTCGTCTGAAAAAATCACATCTTCCTTGGAGACAAGAGCAGGAATCGCGGCCAGGTTGGCGTTGAAGCCGGACTGGAAGGTGACCGCCGCCTCTACGCCTTTGAATGCTGCCAGGCGGCGTTCAAGCTCGAGGTGGATGGCCATCGTGCCGGCGATGGGGCGCACGGCGCCCGGGCCAACCCCG
>DAOWMX010000290.1 GCA_030642885.1 Anaerolineales bacterium
AACAGTTGGCCATGGTCTCAACAATTGCAACTGCGGGTGCACCTGTTCAGGTTATCGGGCGGGATTGCCCAGGAATGGCGGGACAGGAAATTAAGACTGAGCTAAAGGCTGGGCAAGCGTTCGTTGTGGACAAGTTTGTAGCTGTTTACACCTCACGGGACATCGAAGACCCAATAGGCGCCGCTCAAGAGAAAGCTGCCCAAGCGAAGAAATCCGGATATGACGCCCTCTTCAACGAAAATCACAAGGCTTGGTCTGACTTTTGGGCAAACAGCGACGTGATCATTGAAGGTGATGATGAAGCACAATTAGCCATCAGGCATGCACTTTTTCAATTACGCATCGCAGCATCAGCTACAGACGAGCGCGTGAGTATTGGCGCAAAGACCTTAAGCGGCTTCGGCTACCGCGGCCACGTGTTCTGGGATAACGAGATCTTCGTGCTGCCCTTCTTCACATACACCCAGCCATATCTCGCCCGAAACATGCTCATGTACCGTTGGCATACAATCGAGGGGGCCAGACGTAAAGCTGCCGAGCATGGTTGTGAAGGTGCGCACTTCGCCTGGGAGAGTGCGGAGACTGGTGACGAGGTCACGCCACGATGGGTCCAGGACGCCGCTAATCCCAAGGAAATTGTTCGCATTTGGGCTGGGGACATTCAAATACATATCACAGCAGACGTGGCTAGCGCGATCTGGCGCTACTGGAAGGCTACCGGAGATGACGATTTCATGCGTGCCGTGGGTGCTCCCATCATCCTCGAATCTGCTCTTTTCTGGGAACATCGAGCAGAGTCAGACAACGGGATATTTTCAATCCGGCAGGTAATAGGGCCTGATGAATACCATGACCACATCGACAATAACGCCTTCACAAATGGCATAGTGAAATGGCACCTAGAGACGGCGTTAGAAGCTAAAACGTGGTTAGAGGAAACATCTCCCGAAGATGCCAATAAACTGTTCCAACGCTTGGGTCTTACCGAAAAGAATTTCACCCGCTGGCAAAATATCATGGGAAACCTTGTATTTCTCCATGACCCCCAAACGGGATTGATCGAACAATTCGAAGGCTTTTTCCAACTTCCTGAGGTCGATTGGGAGAAGTTCGCAGGACGAACCGAATCAATCCAGGCCCTTCTGGGCATCGAGGGAGCGAATCAGCATCAGGTATTAAAGCAACCCGATGTGATTATGCTCCTCTGCCTTCTCCCCGATCGCTTCGATCGAAAGACCTTGCAGGCTAATTGGGACTATTACAACCCTCGGACCGATCATTCATACGGATCATCTCTCGGTCCTGCAATCCATACCCTTGCAGCCTGCAAACTCGCAGAACCGGAGATTGCTTACGAGCACTTCATGCGCGCCGCGCGAGTTGACCTTGACGACCTCCGCGGGAATACCCGAGACGGCATTCATGCAGCTTCCGCAGGCGGGTTGTGGCAAGCTTTGGTTTTTGGATTCGCCGGCTTGCACCAAAAAGGCTCTAAATACACGCTCAACCCTTGCCTGCCCTCGCATTGGAAGAGGCTGGCTTTTCGCATCCAATTGCAGGGAACATGGCACGATATCGACGTGCGTTCTAATGGATGTGAAACCTGATTAAAAATAACGAAAGGGGAAGTTTTATAAGAATCGCATTCAATAAGCACACAAGAAGGAGGGTGTCGAGGAAAAACAAATAACTAAACAGGGGAGCCACACACAGTCCGTTCACAGGGTGTGCATGGCTCCAGAGTTCTGCCTAGCGGTACATTCATACGCCGGACAGGTGCGAGAGTATAGCACAAGCTTGCTTGCCCGAATTACGTACGTGCCGCGATGGCAGTGAGAAAAGGAGGTGAAACTGACCCTAACTCACTTTATCGCGTTGGAACACTCGTTAGATTCAAGTTTCTCCGGAGGAGAAAAAGTCCGATGAAAAAGACACGTTTTTATCTACTCACAACCTTGGCGATGCTCTTGATCGCAAGTCTGATCCTTACGGCTTGCGGTGGAGCCGCCGAAGAGGCTGAAGCGCCCGTAGTTGATCCCGGCGTGGATCTGCCACCGGGTGTAATCGCCGTGGAAGAGGGCGCGACCATCGTATTCTCCGGCTGGGGCGACGAGACCGAGCAACAGATTTACCATGACTCGATCGTGCGCTTCAACGAGGTCTATCCGGACGTTACGGTAGACTACCAACCCATCCCGGCCGACTTCCAGACCAAGCTTAAGGCCTCTATGGCCGGCGGCACTGCGCCGGACGTCTTCTACGTAGACGATCAGCTCATGACCGCCTTCGGACCGACAGGTCAGTTGCTGTCGCTGGATTCTTATATGGCCGAGGCGGGAACAGGGCGCGGCGATTTCATCCCCGCTCTGCTCTCGATCTTCACTCAGGGCGGTCAAACCTACGCTCTACCCAAGGACTGGGGCACGTTGGGGCTGGTGTATCTACCGGCGGCCTTCGAGGCTGCTGGAATCGACGTGCCCACTGAAGACTGGTCCTGGGACGATCTGAAGGCGGCCGCTGAGGCTATCAGCGCCAACACAGACTATGGTGGCTTCTGCCAGAATGCCGACTGGGCGCGCTTTGCTCCCTGGGCATTCGGCAACGGCGGCGCTTACTCCAACGACGACTTCACAGCCCCTCTTATCGACACACCGGAGGTTCGTGGTGCAGCCCTGTACGTGACCGATATGTACAAACAGGGCTTGATTGTAACTGCATCCGATGTGGGCGCAGGATGGTGTGGAGAGGCCATCGGCAAGGAACTCGTGGGCATGACCTACGAGGGCGGCTGGATGGTAAACTACATGCGCCAGGACTACACCGATGTAGACTGGAAGGCAGTACCGCTTCCCACCGGGCCTGAGGGCAAGGCTGATGTGATCTTCACCAACGGCATCGGCGTCAACGCCAGCACCAAGTATCCGCGGGCGGCTGCCGCATTTGCTATCTTCGTGACCGGACGTGATAACCAAGGTGAGATCGTCAAGACCGGCTTCGCCTACAGCACGCATCCCGATCAGATCGACCTGGTTATCGATCCAAACGATGCTGCCATTGCCATCGGCGGCACCTTCGATCTGACCCGCGTTGCCTACTGGGGACCTAATACCGGTAAGGTGAACGATGCT
>DAOWMX010000192.1 GCA_030642885.1 Anaerolineales bacterium
CGGCCAAAACCGCTCTTGCGCTTAGATTCAACCAGAATTAGGTTTCTCTCGCCAAGAAGATAAAGGTCAACCTCAGTCTTGGGACCGCCGCCATCGATCATGAGAAGGACTTCATCCAGCCGAGATAGGCGCACTCCATCCACATCGTATCCCCAATAGTAGGGAATCAAATCATCGTCGGTTTTATTTTCTTCATGGGGATTACCCCAAAGAGGCCTGATATTAAGAATATCGATCAGCGAGATTGTCGGCTGCGCCAACGGGTAGATCACGTTCCACAACAATGCATTTTCTGAGGTTGGATTGAGAAAGTTTGTTAGCACACTCTCAGGGATGACTGAAAAAATACCCTCATTCTCTCCAGAAATGACCTGTTTTGGAAGCCACCTCCGCTCTTTAGCATGACTATTCCTTCTCCCGCCGGAACTCCCATCGAGGTCATCAGTCATTGGTTTTGCTCTCTCTTGCTTTTGCAGCTTCCGTCAGTACCAGCAGGAAATCACTCAGTCGTTTCTGGGCATCAAAATAAAGGTAGAGGACAGGCGATTCGTATTCCTTCATCGCCGCTAGATCGCTCAGAGCTTGCCCTTCAAACAACTGCCCGAAAGTATATTTTTTACCGGCTATGGCTTCATCTTTTCGAGGTTTCACCATCAGGATTAGATTGACAACATCCTTAAAACCACGGGCTGAACCAAGGTCATATTCTGCGGAGCTAGCCAGTGAGAACAAACCGAGTTGATCGCGAAGTGTATGACGCAGACGCCTCACCTTACCTTGAAGGGTCTTCGACATGGGAGTAAAGAAGCGCAATCCTAAACCTCCCGCTTCCTGTGATTCGGTGAGGATAAAATCAGCAACTTCAGATAATCCGTCTCCCGTGAACTTCCGGCCCCGTGACGCGGCTCTCAACTGCACGCCATCACCCTGCCATAGCGGATCTATCTGAGGCAGTTCACCCTTGCGTTCGAGTCTGTGCAGAATGTGTTGGAATTCCGCTCTGCTTCGGTGGTGGGCATCAAGAGCTGTGGGATTTACTGAAAGCAAATGCTGTGCGATTGCCGCACCAATCTGCCATTGAACAAGCATCTCACCTATCGAAGCGGGGCAAGGGCTTGTCTCGAGAACAAGAACGGGAATATCGGCGCGTATCCATTCAGCCAGACGACGGTCCAATGAACCAGAAACGCGCAGGTATACAAATAGGCGATCGTCGCCATAGACATTTCCAGACCCCGGAGGTTCATCCCTGATCGTGATAAATCCTCTCTCATCTCTCCCGCGCCCTGCAGCAAGCAGACATTCGATCCACTTGAGTCCTGGCTCCAAAGGTGGGTCGGCGAACAGCGTTACTTTATCCCGCCCACTGCGGAAAGCCGCAGCCAGGACCGAACTGAGAAAAAGACCGGGATTCTGGGCGCCATTCTCAAGCGGACCACAAGCCCGCGTCATGTCTACGCCACCCTGGACGAAGGAATGGATGTCAGCACCGGCTAGTGCTGCAGGTAGGAGGCTTGTAATATTGAATGGCGAGAGGCAGAGGTCATCCTGGTTATCCGCCTCAATAATTTTTTGGATGCCCTTCTCTACAGCCCAATTATGTAATTTAAAACCCTCTTTCGCTATGACAACGAAGTGATCCCCTGTTTGCTCCTCAAGCTTCCGGACCGCTTGTTCCCAAAAAGTTGAAAGTAATTGCTCTTCTATTCCATCTCCCGGTGAAGATTCCACAAGAAGATATAAAGTTGCTTCCGGTGCAATCTTCCGCTTTATAGCGCGGATGTCATCCGGATTCGCCGTATTGATTGTGTGCAAATCAATCCCGTTGGGTGACGCCAGGATCCGCGCCAGCACCTTTGCAGTGAATGTTCCCCCCCCTGATCCAATGAGGACCAACGAGGTAATGGCCGGATCTACCGCTTCAGCGAAACGGGTGAGCTTAGCGACTCCAGTTGACATTTTCGCGGGCTCTGATAACCACCCCAACCATCGACGAACCTGCGCTTTCTCGCGATCGCGTTCCACCCAAAGAGTCGCATCCTCCTGCCAGAGCCTCTTCCCAACATCATCTCGCTCTAACTCCGCCAGGGTCTCCCTCATTTTCGGTTCAAGTACAGCGAGCTCCTTCTGGAATGTGCTCGCCTTCGCTTCAATCGTTCCCAAAACTGAACGATACGATGCCGAGAGTTCACTTACACACTGCCTCTCAAGCTGTTCCGCAACCGTATCGAGCGAGATACCAAGATCATCCAGCGCCTGCAATTGGCTGCGGGCAGTTGAGATATTCTCTGGTAGCGTCAGCTCCGGTGTTCCATGATCCTTGAAAGCCTTGAAGGTTGTTTCAGAAAGTGTGTTTACGGTATCCGGTCCAATCAAATGATCGACATAATAGGTATCAGGATATTCTGGGCTATGCGTGGGCGTAGACGCCCAGAGAGGTCTTTGCACTCGCGCCCCCCGCGTGGCGAGGGTTTGAAACCGTTCCCCTTGAAACGTCGCTACAAATTGCGCGTACGCAAGCTTGCAGTTGGCAATGGCTACTTTCCCAAGCAAGGAGGACGCGCGCTCCCCCTCTGCTTCGCCGCGCTGGATAATCTCCTGCAGCTGTTCGTCTAGCGCAATATCAATCCGCGAGACGAAATATGATGCCACAGAGGAAATATGGTCGAGCGAACCTCCAGCTTCGAGACGCCCTTCCAAACCACCCATGTAGGCTTCCATAACCTCGATGTAGCGCCCCAGAGAGAAAATCAACGTTGCATTTACATTGATGCCTGCTCGAATGGAAGATTCAATCGCGGAGAGGCCGGCGAGTGTTGCCGGGATTTTAATCATCGCGTTAGGACGATTTACCACATCCCATAGTCGCATCGCCTCTTCAACAGTCTTGTTAGTGTCATCGACGAATTCTGGATTCACATCAATCGAGACGAAACCATCCCCACCGTTCGTTTGCTCGAAAAGGGGCAAGAAGGCATCTGCCGCGGCGCGGATATCATCAACAGCTAGCTGGACGAAGATTCTTTCTGCCGACCAGCCTGCCTGAGCGAAACGGCGCAAATCGACTGCGTAATTTTCGCTCGAAACGATGGCTCTTTCAAAAAGAGTTGGGTTGGATGTCGCCCCGCGCAGCTCACCGGCGGCGACTTGGTCCGCCAATTCACCAGAATCGAGTGAGTCCCTGCGGATGTTATCTAACCACAGGGACTGACCTAGTGCATGAACAGATTGGATCCGGTCCATCGCCTGCTCCAGCAGGAGCCATTTCACATATTAACTTGCCAAAAATATTCGAGGCAAGCACTAAGGCTCTGGTACCAAACGCATGGTTGGAAACACCTTCACTCGCGATGTGAAGATGCACAGAGTCATGATTTTCTGATTTAACAACCAGGCACATTCATGGCTTATTTGCCAGAGGCCTCGATTCGCGCCAGGACTTCCCGTGCTTTCTGGACAACATTATCCGCTGTCAATCCAAAACGTTCGTAGAGTTCCTCGAATGGCGCTGATGCTCCAAAGTGATTGATGCCGATAATCGCACCGTCGTCGCCAACCCATCGCTCCCATCCAAGTGTGACGCCGGCCTCAACCGCCACGCGAGCCCGAATCGCCCCCGGAAGAACCTGTTGTCGATATTCCGCAGATTGGGCTTCGAACAGCTCCCAAGACGGAAACGAAACAATGCGGATCGTGATGCCGTCGCTGGCAAGTTTTTCTCCAGCTTCGAGGATGATCTCGACCTCCGACCCCGACGCCATCAAGATCAGCCGTGGCGGTCCCGCCCCCAGATCTGCCAGGACATAGGCGCCATTCTGTAATCCTTCAGACGATCCGAATTTCGCCCGGTCGATTGTCGGCAGCGCTTGACGGGTTAACGCCAGTGCCGTAGGTCCATCATCCCTTTCCAATGCTGACATCCAGGCTTGTGCGACCTCATTTGCGTCCGCCGGTCGCAAAACGACCATATTGGGGATTGTGCGCAGCGCGGTTAGCTGTTCAATGGGTTGATGCGTGGGTCCGTCCTCCCCCAAACCAATCGAATCATGAGTGAAGACATAGATTACGCGCTGCTTCATTAATGCTGCCAGGCGTACCGCCCCGCGCATGTAGTCGGAGAAAACCAGGAATGTCCCGCCGAAGGGGATGAGCCCGCCGTGTAGAGAAAGGCCGTTCAGGATCGCTCCCATAGCGTGTTCGCGCACACCGAAATGCAGGTACCGCCCGCGGCGGTCATCCGCCGTGAACGACACCTCGCCTTCCAGCGCGGTCTTGTTCGAGCCCGTAAGATCGGCGGATCCACCAATCAACTCAGGAATGATGGGGGCCAATGCGTTTAGGACTACGCCTGACGAGACGCGCGTAGCCATGCCTTTCGCGTCGCTATCAAAAACCGGAAGCTTTCCTCTCACCTCGTCGGGAAGTATTCCATTCAAGGTTCGCTCAAATTGCGCGTGCAGTTCAGGATATGCATCTCCATAACTGGCCCGCCTCTCCTGCCAGGATTCATACACCTCGAGATTGCGCTGGGCGCCAGCGTGGAAATGCTCGCGCACATCATCCGGAACGAGGAAAGAAGGCTCTTGCGGCCAACCCAATTTGTCTTTCGCCCCTGCGAGTTCCTCTTCCCCCGGTGGTTCACCATGCGCAGCAGCGGTATCTTGTTTGGTCGGAAGACCGAAACCAATATGGGAGCGCGTCACGATCAATGATGGGCGATCATCCCTCTTAGCGGCTTCGATAGCGAGATCGAGCGCCTCCAGATCGTTGACATCCGCGACCTGCTCGA
>DAOWMX010000107.1 GCA_030642885.1 Anaerolineales bacterium
CTGGATGAGGGCTTCGATGTTTTGCAGATTCGGTGAAAAGCTAATGAAGCTGCAGGCATACGATAGCAATTTCTTCTGAGTATCAAGTCCATGCTGAGCAAAGTACTCGGCTTTCGAGATGACCCATTTCTTCTTGATATACCCATCATATGTTGGAATCCCGCCAATATGCACTCGATCCTCTGGCCAATCGGAACCCTTTACGAGTTCCTCTTTTTGAATTTCTGACCAGCAGTTTACATAATCCATTCGGACGCCGGGCAGGCTATAGCTGCTGGGGTTATCCCAACCTACGATAACGGAAGCTCGTCGAACACCACGCTCCACCGCTTCACGCAGGAGGTATCGATCCAACCTCCAGCCTGGTGTGCTTGAGACGATCAAATCTGGTTTATATTTTTCGAATAGATCACCGTACAAATCAAAGGTAAAGAATTCCTGCAACCTCACAAGACTCTTGCGGGCGATCCGAGAACGCCTCAACGCGTTCATGCGCTCTGATAAACGCATCCTGAGTGATGTCCTCGGCTGCCTGCCGATCCCCAACCGTGCGATAGATATAGTTGAGCACCGGTTGATGCAATTGGTGGAAAAGCTGAGTGAACGCTTCTCCATCACCTGTTTGCGCTCGGCGAACCAGGGCGATGAGATCCTGTCCTGGTTCTAAATGTTCCTCGCCCAAGATTTACTCCTATAACGATTGGCTTGAGCCACTTGTGACAATTGACCTGTACGAAAAAGGGAGGGCAGGGCAACTCCTATCGCCCACACCCGGGACTCCTCCCACAGGATATATTAACAAGTGCTCAATGCGCTCTGGCTTTCACTGTCTAGTCAGAGGGTGGGGAGAGTGTTGGGATCAGCTCCATCGTCGATGGAAAAAGTTGATAACCAAGACTTAGATAGTATCCACTACCCGACTCTCCATAGGTCAATCCATCCGTAGCCATGGGATCGCCAATATTGAAGGTTAGGTCCACCTCCGGTGCGGAATATGTTCCAGGGAAGATAATGGGCTTCCCGCAGGACCCCTCGAGCTCTGGGTTAACATACTCCTCAATGACATGGATCTTCACAACGCCATCTTTACAAGTTCCTGTGATTCTCGCTGTCAGCTCCCAAACACCACTGATTTGCTGAACAGGGCATTCGTCACTTGGCGTTTTCGCTGAGCCTTCAACGTTGATTAAGTTTCTGGTCATACCGCCATCGTCGCTCACTTGTCCTGAAGGGTTAATCCAGAACAAGAAATAAGTAGGCGGGTCATTCTCAAACTTCATCACGATCTCGTCCCCTCCGGGCGGAATGGTAAGTTCCTGAAGATGGCTATAGGAGAGCTCATACAGCGTTTTCTCTGCGGGGCATTTACCGCTCCGGTCTAATTCACCACCCTGCCCCCCCACTTGCGTTTCGGTTGCTTCCACCTCTGGATCATTGGAGTCGGCTCCTGGGGAGTTGCAGGCCGCTAATCCAAGGATAAGAAAGCCGCAACATAAGCTGATCCACATCCCTCGATTGCCCTGTGTAATATCCCTAGACATCATTGCCTCCTTTTGTACTATCCCCTCATATTCAGCTCAGGAGAACTTCGGGCCTCAGCGTTCAATAGACAGACGAGCGTGGTCCCGCTGCCTTCGATTACGCACACCCGTCAATAAATCTTGATTCATCTCTATAACGCAAACTCATATCAATCTGTGACACGTTCGTTTCAGACGAGTCCCTTCTGTGAATATAGCATGAAAACGCACGTCTCATTCAAAACGAGTGGCCTGCACCCCTGTGGAAGGTCATGCACTTATAGAACTGATATATCACTCTATGAGTGGCATCTCCCACCGCAAACGCATGGCACACTCCCGCTATAGGGAGTTCGGCAAAACTAACGCTAAGTGTGGTTGATGTGCACCTAAATTGAACTATTCAAAGGGGAATTACAGGACAACCTTCCCGTCCGCAAGGCGGATGGTCCTCATCGCGCGACCTGCCAACTCATCGTCGTGGGTAACCATGAGGATCGTCGTTCCACGCGATACCAGGTCCTCAAAGAGGCGGATAATCTTGTTTGAGGATTGGGAATCCAGATTCCCGGTGGGTTCGTCGGTTGCGATAATTGGGGGATCATTGGCAAGCGCACGTGCAATCGCTGCTCGCTGCTGCTGCCCACCCGAGAGCTTCGCCGGCAGTGCACCCGCCTGATCCTCGATACCCACCAATTCGAGCAGGTGCATGGCGCGATCATCGCGCTCTTGTCGATCGAAGACGCCGCCAAAATCCATCGGCAGGCGTACATTCTCGAGGACGGAAAGTGTGGGTAGAAGCTGGAAGAATTGAAAAACGACGCCCACATTCTTACCACGCCAGACAGCGATTTCCCCTTCGTCGAGCTCATGCACAGCGGCGCCGGTAACATAGATTTCACCATCGCTGGGTCGATCGATGCCGGTCAACATGTTGATAAGAGTCGTTTTCCCGCTGCCTGACTTCCCAACGATGGACACGAATTCGCCTTTGTCAATGCGCAGGTCTACATCTCTCAACGCTGTAAAGGATCCCGCAGACGTTTCATAGATCTTGGAAACCTGATTGAATGCAATCAGGTGGCCGTTCGCTTTATGCTTCCCGGTCCCTGAGCCGTTTGAACCTGACTTACTCCAAAATGTCTTCATAGGATCACCACAATCACTTATTCATAATCCAGGACTTCGCGCACGGTGAGTCTGACGGCGCTCCTCGCCGGCGCAAGACTTGAGAAAACAGCAATGAACCCAACGACTACCAACCAGAGAAGCAATCCCGTGAAGGAATAGGTATAGCTGAGGTCGGCTTGCATCACAGCATTTATGACCGCACCGGCAAGGGCTCTACCGGACGGTCCTGAGAGCAGCGCGCCCAACACCCAGCTGATCAGACCAACCACTACGCCTTCAATAACGATGACTTGTCGCACAGAAACGTTGGAAGCGCCAACTGCGCGCAGGACTCCTATCTCGCGTGTACGTTCAAGAACGTTGATTCCTAGAGTCCCCGTTAGACCCAATCCCCCCACCAGAGCCAGGAGGCCAGCCATGACCATCAAAACGACCAGGATAAGGTCAAACACATCGGTGAAATCGCCAAATATCGCGTGGCGGGTGATGCTCGAGCTCTTACTCAGGTTCGCATTTTCAAAACGATTCTCCAATTGGAATGCGATCACATCCTGCTCAACATTGCTGCCGAAGGTTTCAAGATTTCCACGCACACGGATCGTATCAACCTGGTTCGGTCTATTCGTCAACTGACCGAATGAACCATATTCCATATAGATACGAGAACCTGAAAGGTGCTTCGATGTCACGCCGACAATCTGGTAGGTTCGCTCTCGGTTCCCGATTTTCAGTCTAATCTCGCTCCCAATTCCTATCCCGGATTCCTCGTCTAGCAAGTCATCATTGACGACGATCTTGCTTGTGTCACTGGCTTCTAACCAGCGACCCTCGATCATCAGTGGGTCAATTGTGGCCGCGTCATAAGGGAGACCAACGATCTCGAGTTCCCCGCTCTCACTTCCATCTTCCCTGACGATGACGCCAATCGACTGAGCCCACCCCTCCGCTGCCGAGATCTCAGGGATTCTCAGCGCTTCCCGTTCAACGGTTTGTTTTCTAGATCCATATGGCAAACCAAGGGCGGCATCGAAAGCGACATAACGAGCAACATTCTCGATCTGAACGGTCAAAGAGGCGCGTGTGCTGAATACGGCGATAAACATGGCGCCTGCTAGCGTAAGCGTAAGAAGTGTAAACACCAAACGCGCTTTGTTGCGGAAAGTATTCCGCAGAGAGAGCACAATCGGCGGAGCGAGATTGCGAACATTCATCAACACCCGGTCCAACCAACCGCTGCCCTCTGACCCAATTCCATATTGATAGATCGCATCGTAAACTGACATGCGGGTTCCGGAGAGAATGGGATAGATCGCCACGCCAAGCGGCATCAGTAAGCCCAGAGTGATCTGAAGCGTCAAGACCTGCCAGGATATATTGACGGTGGTGAGATCAAAGTTGACGAAACCAGCCGCGAATTCTGCGAGCCACCAGGACCCCAATAACCCGAGTGGTAGTGCCACGGCAAGGCCAAGCACGCTGTACGCGAGGACGTTGAAGAAATACATGGCGATGAGTTGTCCACGAACCGCACCAATGGAACGCATAATACCGATCTGCTTGATCTGCTGAACAAGAGTGGCGGAGACTGTATTCACCACAAGCCCTCCGCTCAAGAGAACCGCCATGACGCCCATAATCTGCAGGATGAGGAGAAACCCGTCGATCTGGTCTTCCGCCCAGTGCTTGCCCGGATCAGAGCCCAGCCCCGGGACCCCCATGCTCCCGACCTTGTGCCCGGAGGGCTCAATCACCCGATCGCGGATGCTATTGCCGACCCCAAGCACGTGTTCTTGGTCAAATTTATTCTCAGCCACAACGACATCGAGTTTATTATAGTAAGAGGGCTTACCCATCCATTTCAGGCTGTCAAGGTTTAAATAGCCCGTGACTTCCCCCAACAACGCATAAGGCATACCGTAAAGGTCATGTACGATGCCCACAACATCCAAATCATAGGTGCGGTCATCATCCATCTTGACCGTGAACGTATCGCCGACTGCGAGTCCCAGCCCTTCGGCCGATTGCTTTTCTAAGGCAATCTCGCGAACACCGAGCGACATCCGCCCCTCTACAAGGTTCAGCTGATTCACTTCTAATTCGGTAAGATCCGGGAAGGCGATTAGCGTAAGATCGTCCCAGTCCCCCTCACCGTTCAAAACTGATGCTCTCTCGACTCTCCTTGCCTGAACGTCTTCCACTTCTCGCATCGCCTCAACCGCGCTGGTGAGGTCTTGCTGAAATGGTGATATATAAATTTCCAAACTCGCTGGATTACCTTCAGCGAAGGATCCATAGAGGTCCCGCTGCACCATGAGCCCCGCGTTCGTGATCATTCCGACCGAGGCGACCCCAATGGCGATGGAGAAGATGACCAAAAGAGACCGAGAGCGGTTGCTCCAGATGTCTTTCAGGATCTTTATCCAGCGGGTTGGGATATGCATTCTGTATCTCTATCTTCTCAGGAGATCTTTAGATCGCTGCACGAATTCGCGGCGGCACAAGGTTAGGCGAGGGCGCTGCTTCTCCCGTGGAACGTTCATTGGACGGCGCATCGTTTGATCTACCGCTGATGATGCGCCCATCGGAAATCTCTAGAATGCGGCTCGCTCGTTCTGCGATCTCCCTATCGTGAGTCACGATGACCAGTGTTTTACCGAGAGAGACCAGGTCAGAAAAAAGGTCATATATGTCGTCAGCGGTTTGCGAATCGAGATTCCCTATCGGTTCATCGGCGACAATCACATCAGGGTCATTCGCCAGCGCACGGGCGATGGCGACCCGCTGCTGCTGCCCGCCGGAGATCTTCGACGGCACTTTATACGCGTGCTCACGGATGCCCACTTGATCGAGTAATTGCAAAGCACGATCACTGCGTTTAGCAAGCGGGTAGGTGTCGCAGAAGTCCATGACGAGCGTGATATTCTCAGCCAGTGTTAACGTTGGCAGCAGCTGGAAAAATTGATAGACAACACCGAGGTTGCGTCCACGCCAGCGTGTTAATTCGTCATCGCCCATAGAATGGATAGAGACTCCGCCGATCTGTACTTCGCCAGAGTCCGGGCTGTCGATGCCCGTGATCATATTGATCAGTGTCGATTTACCTGCTCCCGATTTCCCGAAGATGGCGAGGAATTCCCCTTCGTGAACTTCAAGGTTGACTCCCTTTAAGGCTTCGACCCCGTTGGCAGCAGTCGGGTAGACTTTCACCAAATCCTTTACTTTGATGAGCGTACCGTTTTCACGCCCGTTTGTATCTGATATTTTGGCAATTTCCATTAACAAAAAACCTCACCGCTAGGGTATGCCGCATTGAGAACTTCAATTGATCTATACGGCGAGTTTCCATTAAAAAACGATCAACACACACAGTGCAAAAAACCAGCTGATCGCCGACAAGGTGATCATGTTAACACAGGATAACCCGAGTTTGTATTAGAGTTTCATTACAGTTTCCTTGCGGTTTTTAGGCTTAATTAACAGTTGGAAATGAAGAGCCCTACTAAATCATGTCAATCTGAGGAGGGTCATTTCCATGGTTGTCATTTCGACCCCCCGCAGGGGGTGAGAAATACCCGAGATGACTCGATTCATAGTTCAAGATTCTAGGAAACGGGGGTATTCGTCTTTTCCACAAGTAGAGCCTTCACAAGTAACATTATTGGTATTTCTCGTTGACCTTATCCTGCGAAGTCCCCCGTTCCGCTCTGCGCCCCCGAAGCGAAGCGGAGAGGGGTTTGGGGGGCGAAGTCCCCGACCAAAGGGAGTGAGGAGCGAAGTCGAAGGGCCGTTGCACGGCTCACGCGAAATGATAAACGGATGATTCGGAGGGGATTCGTGTGAGTAAAAGAGAAGAACTTAGGGATCTACAGCAATGCTTCCCGATCCAACGTCTGCTGAAGGTTACTCACAGTTGTTTCGGGAAAACGCAGGTAGGTTTCGGTCGCCGCGGACAGGTTCGCGTAGACGCCGCGATAAGAAGGGGGCAGAAGCGCCGCAATCTGGTACATGATCTCGTCAATCATCTGTTGCCGCACTTCGCGCGTCACCGACATACCGTTCGTGCGTAAGGTGAAGGGATGCCCCACCGCAACCCGAAAGTCGGTTCGCCGCATATGGGTTAAGTTATCCCAGAAATCTTCATGCCGGTAACTGGCCATCGGAATTAAAGGCGCTCCGCTGTGCAAGGCCATGGTCACCACACCGGGATGGCCCTCTCTAAGAATTCCGTCGCCGCTGCGGGTACCCTCCGGCGCAACAGCCAGAATCGCACCGTTCTCCAACGCCTCCAGTCCAAGGCGGATCGCTCCAACATCGGCTGTACCCCTTTTCAGAGGGATGCCGCCCCACATGTCGAATAAAAAACCTATCAATTTGTTATCCCATGACTCTATCTTAGCAAAGAAAGCTATCGGACGAGGCAGCAGGTGAGTATACACAACCAGCGGTTCCAGAAAGCTGACGTGGTTGGATACGATTATGAGCGGCCCCTGCGTTGGAATGCGCATCAACTGTCCATCGTCGACACGGCACAGCATTCGCGTCAGGCGTTTAATTATCGCGTTTACCAACCGGCTCGTCAGCGTCATGTATTGCTATCCACTTTCTGACAAATGATCTCGATCTGACGTGGGAGGATTTCCACGCTGAGCTGCTCTCCTTCCGTGCAGAGCGTCTCTCCATCGGCGTGTGCGGGCAAACTTCCATCAAGGGTAGTGACGACAATACTAGAAGTTCTACCAG
>DAOWMX010000174.1 GCA_030642885.1 Anaerolineales bacterium
CTTACGACCAATCTGGCCGTGATGGCTACATTACTACGGGCGATACCGCTCGTTCAATTCGGGATGCTGGAAGGGTATTTGCTTGCTGTGGTCGTAATCGCCACGATCGCCAGCTTCGAAGCGGTCGATCCCCTACCCGACGCGTTTCAACACCTCGAGAGCAGCCTTACTGCAGCCAGGCGTCTTTTTGAGATCGTCGACGCGCCGCCGGCAGTGGCAGATTCAAAATCACACAAGCCTTTGCCGGAGTCGACTCAAATTCACGCCTCGAAGCTCACCTTTCGCTACGCCGACGATCTCCCCCCGGCGCTGCGAGAGATCGATTTCGATATCGTTCCGGGGCGCATTCTCGCCGTTATCGGACCGAGCGGATCAGGCAAGTCCAGCCTCGCTCATTTGCTGCTCAGATTCTGGGACTACTCGGAGGGTCAAATCCTACTCGGTGGAACGGATCTACGCTCACTCAAACTCGAAGAACTTCGCTCTTTATTCAGCGTGATCTCGCAGGATACTTATCTTTTCCACGGCAGCATTCGTGATAACCTTCTATACGCTAAACCTGATGCGGGAGATACCGAAATCTTTGCCGCGCTCGAGCAGGCTCAGCTCCTCGCCTTTGTACACGCCCTGCCTCAAGCCCTTGATACACAGATCGGCGAGCGCGGCCTGATGCTCAGCGGAGGTGAAAGGCAGCGCCTTGCCATCACCCGCGCCCTGCTCCGCGATGCTCCAATATGGATCGCCGATGAACCAACTGCGAACCTCGATCCATTGACCGAACATGAAGTCATGCTCTCGCTAAAAGGGTTAATGCGTAAACGCACATCTCTTCTGCTCACCCACAGACTTATCGAGTTGGAGGATGTCGATGAGATCCTCGTGCTTCAAGAAGGAAGAATTGCTGAACGAGGTGACCACAACCATCTATTGAAGACGCAAGGTCTCTACTACCGCATGTGGTCTCACCAACGCCAGGCTGACGGGATGGAAATCGC
Source organism: Anaerolineales bacterium (assembly GCA_030642885.1). Lineage (GTDB taxonomy): Bacteria > Chloroflexota > Anaerolineae > Anaerolineales > E44-bin32 > E44-bin32. The sequence continues at coordinate 996 of DAOWMX010000174.1, forward strand.
CTGACCGGAGACTAGAAAGAGCGTAATCCACCCATAACCGCCAGTGATCGTCCGCAGTTACCAACCGAATGCAATAGCTACACGGCACTTACCGACCCGAAAAACGGAAGCAATCGACGAGGTGGTCGTCTATGATGCCCACCGCCTGCATGAAGGCGTAGCAGATCGTGCTCCCAACAAACTTGAAGCCCTCCGCTTTGAGCGCCTTCGACATCGCCTCTGACTGCGAATTGGTCGTTGGGATATCCTGCCAGGTCTTAGCCAAGGGCCCTTTATACGTCTTGCCTTCCGTGAAAGACCACAGGAAATCCGCGAAAGAACCGGACTGGTCCATGATGTCCAGGTAAGCCTGGGCGTTGGTGATCGCCGCGTTGATCTTGAGCTTATTGCGAATGATTCCAGCATCCGCCAGCAAACGCGCCCGATCCTTATCGTTGTAATTAGCGATACGTTCGGGGTCGAAGCCGTGGAAGGCGCTGCGAAAGTTCTCCCGTTTGTGGAGGACAGTGCGCCAGGAGAGGCCAGCCTGGAAGCTGTCGAGGAGAAGATGCTCAAAGAGCAGGCGGTCGTCGTGCACAGGGACGCCCCACTCTTCATCATGGTAATTCTCCATGAGCGGGTCGCCCGCCCCAAAGCAGCGTTGAACTTTTTCCATTGAGTAGCTTTCCTCCGCTTGCTCGAAGAGATATTAAACTCGTTCTAACAATTCTGGTGGCAGCTTCTGGTAACTACATCAATCCTTTGCGACTTGCTGAGTTGCCATCATCGCCCTTGCCTGCACTTCCTGTTTCTTGTAGGCGATGATCTTGAGCAAATCATTGAGCCATTTTGTCCCGCCGGTAACGAACAGCGCCGTCAGGATGATATCCAGCCAGGCCATACGTGTGATCCCGAACGGGCGTAGTATTCGCAGGCCGAGACCCAGCGTCAGGAGCAAGCCGACGACCAGCGCTACGGCGCTCAGAATCCATTCCTTGTGCGGCTTGATTGCCTTATCCAGTATTGGATCGAGCAGTTCAATCAACTGCTGCAGGGCGAAGCTGACGATGAAGACTGGGCCTAGAGATTCAACGAGCGGGTTCATCAGATTGCCGCCTTTCTCTTCAAGGGATCAAGTGGCGATTGTCCCAAACCGGAACCATGATTCAGAAGAAGGTCGCCATGAATGGTACCTTAGTGTACAAGATTCTTAAGCTCTGGTCTCTCTGAATTTTTTACTCTCCTCTATTTCCTGTGGAAAGGTGACGTAACCTTGTATTCCTCCGTTTTAGAATCTAGTGTATGTTGGAACCGGTTTATCAGCCGCCATACTCCGGCTGAGATCAATATGTGGAGTCAATAAGCTCTGCTCCCGGTCGCAGGCTGCGCCTGCGCTATGAGGGACACGTTATAAACCTCCCGCAGGTTTGAAACCTGCGGGAGGTTATAGGAGTCGGCTGCTTAATAGCGGTGGGCCAGCACAGGGGTCGACCCTTACGATTTATTAATTTCGTAGAGCTGAGTAGTGTAAATCCGCCGGGCTACTCACATTATTATGAGAAGAACCCTTCATTTAACTCTTAGAGTAGTTCGTGGTGGGCTTGCGTAATTACGACTTGATTACAGCAGGCGAAAAGGGATCGATGTAGATGGTTTCGAAGAAATGAGAAGAAAAACGTTTCAGCTCTTCAATCGAATCACTGTAACGCCCTCACCCCCTTCCCTCGCGCCGCCTGCCTCGAAAGAGGCCACATAGCGATTTCCCTGAAGAGATTCCCGAATAGCCTGGCGCAGCTTTCCGGTTCCCTTTCCATGGACCACGCGAATGAAAGGCAAGCAGGCCAGATACGCGGCATCGAGGCGCTGCTCCAGCACCTCGAGGGCCTCATCGACGTTTAGTCCTCGTAAGTGGAGTTCCAGCGGGGGAGCGGCGCTTGGCCCAGCGGTCGTCCGGGTGGCTTCCATACGCTGGTTTGTTTCCTTCTTTTCCAGTCCCGGTTCGTCATAAAGGGAGAGTTCATTGAGCCCGGCGCGCACCCGCAATCGCCCAATCTGCACCTCCGCCTTTGAGTCTCCAAGATCCGTTACGACCCCTTCGGCGTCAAGCGTCCTCAAATAGACGCGATCGCCAAGTCGGATAGGGCGATGCGGGGCTTCATGGGCCGGTTCGGGTTGAGGGATCGATTCCTCGAGATCTTCCTCCAGCGCCTCAAGATCATCCGCGACCGAATCGAGTCCTTCCAGCGATTGGCCAGCGCCTTCCAGCCGGCGCCGTAGAAGTGTCATTTCCTCACGGACGATGTCTAGTTCCTCCAGTGCATCCTCGCGCGCCTGCCGCAGAAGTTCCTTGCGTTCTGCCTCAATAGCATCGAATTGCCGTCGCAGCTCGACCTGCAGCTGCTTTCCCTTCTCCCGCTCTAATTCCGCTTCTATGCGAACCGTGCGCGCTAAATCACGTTCTTTGTGGATCTCATCCAGAAGCGCATCGGCGGTCAATTCTTCTGGGGGAACCATCGAGCGGGCACCCTGAACGATTTTCTCATCAAGACCTAATCGGCTGGCGATAGCCAGCGCGTTCGACCGCCCAGGAAGACCTATCGTCAAGTGGTATGTGGGCTGAAGGCTTTCGATATCGAACTCCACGCTCGCGTTGCGTACGGCATTGGTGCCATGCGCAAAAATCTTCAGCGCAGAAAAATGGGTCGCTACGATAGTCGTTACCTTGCGATTGAGGAATTCTTGAAGAAGGGCTTGCGCAAGAGCAGCACCCTCCTGTGGATCAGTTCCGGCGCCAAGCTCATCGAGCACTACGAGCGATCTATCCCCAGCCTTCGCCAGGATGCGGATGATGTTGGAAATATGCGCCGAAAAAGTTGATAAAGATTGCTCAATCGACTGCTCATCTCCGATATCGGCGTAGATCGCGTCGAAGAGAGAGAGTTCAGAGCCAGAGGCAGCCGGAATATGAAGCCCGCACTCCGCCATCAAAACCAGCAGCCCGGCTGTCTTGAGCGTAACCGTCTTCCCCCCCGTATTGGGTCCAGTTATTACGAGTATGTACGTGTCCGGGTCCAGGATCAAATCAATTGGGACAACACTCTCGGCATCCAGAAACGGGTGACGCGCCTGCAGGAGTTTCAATGTCGAGCCAGGGTGATTTCCGCCCGAAAGAGGCTCAAAAGGCCGCAGGATCGGCTCGTTTGCCCGCAATGTCTCCGCGTAGCGAGCCTTGGCAAAGGCTAGATCCATTCGCGCAAGCGCTTCGACCGTAAAGCGAATACTTTCAGATTGCTCGCCCACGATACTCGAGAGCTCGGCCAGTATGCGCCGGATCTCGTCCCGTTCCGCGAGCTCGAGTTCGCGGACTTTATTGTTAAACTCCACCACCTGCAGCGGTTCCACAAAAAGGGTGGCTCCTGATGCGGATTGATCGTGGACCACAGATTTCAAGCGCCCCTTGAACTCTGCACGCAGTGGGATGACGAAGCGCCCATCGCGTTGGGTGATAATCGGCTCCTGGAGTATGGGGACAATTTTGGGATTGCTGATCAAACGTTGCAGTTTAGATGTCAATCGATCATGCGCATGGCGTAAGTCACGGCGGATCACGCCAAGCGATTCCGATGCGCCATCAACCACATCTCCATGTTCGTCGAGCGCTTTCGAAATGTGATCGATCAGCCCCGGGGCAGGTTGAAAATCGAGCGCAATGCGGCACAGTTCAGGATACGATTCCTCTTCCTTTTCGAAGTGCCTGCCCATCGTCCTCGCCGCGATCAATGTGCTTTTTACATCGAGCAATTCTGAGGCGTCCAGGACAGAGCCCCGGGATGCTGCTTCAGTCAGGGAGCGAACGTCATGCGCACCGCCTATAGTGAGATCTATTTTGACGCTCAACAACAATCGAGCTTCCGTCGTCTCTGCTAGACGGCTTGATACTTGCTCGATGTCGTCGCTTGGCACAAGCGATCTGGCGAGCTCTTTTGATGCGGAAAACGCGGCGCGATTGGCGAGTTGCTCAAGAACGGCCGATAACTCAAGTGTTTGCAGGTCTTTGGTATCCATCGCCGGCAGTGTAACACGATTTCAGGATCCTATCTTCTGGCAGCACACATCATGGTCTTAAATTGATAATTCGTCGCCGGTGAATAAAAACCCAACCCGCAGCATTGCGGTAAATAATTGCTCAAA
>DAOWMX010000203.1 GCA_030642885.1 Anaerolineales bacterium
AGGGCATGAATTTGTATTATGTCTCCGCGGGCAATTGGAATATCAGGTTGAGGACGAAATCTTCCTGCTAGAAGCCGGGGATACACTGCTGTTTACTGCAAATCGCCAACATCGCTGGCGGAATCCAGGGCCGCTGGTAACGAATGCGATCTTTGTGCTTTCAGGTTTTACGGATGGTGAAGACCCGCACAGTTTGCGCCTCCTGGCTTTGGCCGAAGGTGAGTCAGAGTAGCTGCATCCAGATCGCTTAATAAGCACCGGGGCTTCCGTCTGGGAAGCCCCGTTTTGATTCTTGAGGGATAAATCTACACGAGCAGGAGCTGAGCCTCTTCGGATAGCTCCATAAATTCCATTGCGCCTAGAACTTCTGCCTCGACGACGAGATCATCTTTGGTCAGTTTCATCATGGCCATCGATATCTTACAGCCCGAATCAAAGGTTGATGTTGCCAGGAAGGAGTATGGATTCCCAAGGAAAGGAACGGGGTTCACACAGGGGTGAACCCTAAAGTATTCCTTATCCCAGTCCTCGAGCTAGGTAAAGATAATCTGTGAGCCCTCGGACATTTCAATGAATTCCGCAGCGGTTACGATATCTTGAACTCCATCGACGAAGTCGTCCATCGTAAGATTCATCATATCGCACGTCATCTTACATCCATAGAGATTGGCGCCACCATCAACAAGCATTTGCATGAACTCGCGGACAGGGGGCACTTCCAGGTCGTCCATCTTTTTATTCATCAGCTTGGTGGCAAACCAGGTCATTCCAGGTAGGACCCCCATGATGTTCGGGATTCCTAGATTGTCGCTCGGGACACCCATCATGCTCATCTTCATGCTGGTGTTTGCTACTGGTGCGATCTCAAGGTGATCCACGCGCGCGTCCCTGATCATATCCAACCCCAGAATGTAAAGAATATAGTAACGTCGACCCCATTACCTAGGGCAGCCCAACCCATAATTAGGGCAGGATACACCTGGTCAAGATCACCCTTCGAGCAGATGAAGGTTATTTTTCGAGTTTCGTCAGTCATCGTAGAAGCTCCTTCCATTAGGATTCGATTGGATCTGTCGGTTCGAATAATTGGTTTCTAAACACAACCCTCGGGTTTGCCCAAGCCTGAGATCCTTGCCACCTTTTTGGCGGGTCCCTTGGGATAAAGTTGGAATAGCTCTTTTGTCGATACCTCTGTTCCTTTGGTGATTGACCGTAAAGTTGGGGCACCTCCAGTATCTGTTGCTCCCTGCCGGCAAAAGTCGATGATCTTCCAATGATTATCCGTAAGATCATCAATGCCCTCTTCTTTAGCAAGCTCGATGGCTATCTCCTTCGTCCAAGCATTGGGATCGATCATGAAGCCTTCATTATCGAATTCGACGTTCTCAAGGATTGTGTTTGTCATCATCTTTCTCCTTAATCTAGTCCTTTAGTTTGGTGTTTGTTTCGCGGGTTGGTCCCCAAGTACTTTCAATAGGTTGAGCATGCGCGACATACCACGGCGGACCTTCGGATCTGATAGTTCGCGCAGTAGAGCAAAGGCTGAAACATCTTTTTCTTCTGCTGCACTTGGCTGAATTGCGGAAATTGCATCGTCGGCGAGAGAGAGAATTTCTGGTTGGGTCATGTTGCGTACGATTGTGAGAATGGGGACGATGCTGTCGCTCAGGGCACGGACATCATCCTCGTTGATTTCATGGACGACGCGTTCGACGATTCCCCAGCTCTCGTGCATTAAGGTAAAGTAACCCTCGCGTTCTAACCGGTCGAGCGTCTCGACGATGCCTGAGAATGCCTGCAGTCCGATCGGTTTCAATTCCTCCGTGAGATCCATTCCGGCTTCCAGCATATCCACCAAGCTCATGAGCATCCCGGTGTTTCGAAGCAGGCGTTTGAGTAAATAGAAGAGATCCTCGACTTGAAACTCTGTTCCGATCTCCGCTAACTCATCGATGGACAGCTTGATCATGTGATTGGCGATGGGCATCACATCCTGTTTCAATTCATCGAATTCCTGCTGACGTTTATGCTGCGCCTCGACATATTCTGTGAGGATATCGAGCTTCTTGTGGATGCTTTCAATTTCAAGGTCGGTTGCTGTCATCGCTTTTGGCATGTCTCCCCCTTACTTCCACTTGCCGGCCATGCTCATTTGGGACTCGAAGGGCATCTCTTCGCCCTTGAGGAGCATGTTCCAGTACACCCAGCGGAAGGTCATCTTCCCCCAATGGTTCACGGCAGATTCCTTGAGCAAGGAAAAAGGCCCAAAACCAGGGAGAGGATACTTGCCAGGAAGTGGCTCGACATCATAGTTGAAATCGATGAGAATGCCCTTATCAAAACCAGATTCTATGAAACAGTTCGCGTGACCATCGAATTTGGCTGAAGGTTCAAGGCCTTCCATCTGGCGCAGTATGTTCTCGACGACCACATCGAGCATGAAGTGGGCAACGGAACCGGCTTTTGATGTCGGTGTATTGCCAGCGTCGCCGATGACCCACACGTTCTCCCATTTCTTGGCCCGCAGAGTGTGTATATCGGTTGGCACAAAGCTCAGCTCGTCCCCCATACATGAACGTTCAATCACCTCAGAGCCCATGTTGGTAGGAACACTAACGAGGAGGTCGAAAGGGATCTCGCGCTCATCGTAGGAACGGATCGCTTTCTGAGTGTTATCCACTTCCATAATGTTGAAGTCGGCTTCAATTTTGATGTTCTTGGTTTCGAGCATATCGCCCAAAATCGACGAAGCTCGAGGTTTGGTGAAGGCTCCCGGCAGCGGGGTGGCGAAGATAATCTCAACGTCGTCGCGGATGCCACGCTCGTGGAAGAACCAGTCAGCCAGGAAGAGAAACTCGAGCGGTGCGACAGGGCACTTAATTGGCATCTCGGCGACATTCAAAACCAACTGCCCTCCTTTCCAAAATTTCAAGAAACGGCTGAGTGCGGTGGCGCCTTCAATCGTGTAGAAGTCAAAAATGTTCTTGTGCCAGCCGTTTTCTAAAAGCCCTGGAGTTTCGTCAGGAGCGATGCGGCTGCCGGTCGCTATCACCAGGGTGTCATAGGTGATCATGCGTTTGCCTTTTTCAAGCTTTACACGATTTTGATCGGGTTCGATCATCTCGATCTTGGACAAGACGAATTCCACGTTCTGGGGGTAGAAATCACGCTTGGGTTTCACAACATCCGCTGGACTGTAAATCCCAAAAGGAATGAACAGAAGGCCCGGTTGATAGTAGTGGTTCTCGTTCTCGTCGACGACGATTATCTTCCACTCCGCGGGGTCCAAGTGATGGCTCATCTTATTGGCCACCATTGTGCCTCCGGTTCCACCGCCGAGGATTAAAAAGGTTTTCATTGAATTCTCTCCTGAGAAAATCTCATGTCCTGGAGTCGTTGGTGAACGACTCGATCAGGCCAGCCTGGGTTTGAAGTCGGTCGGCTAATACAGAGCGTAGCATGTCGAGGGCTTGAATGATGCGCTCGTCCGCTACTGAGTAATAGATCGAGGTGCCATCACGCTGCGACGTGACCAGCCCACGCTCGCGCAGCAATTTTAAGTGGCGGGAGGCCGTGGGTTGGGGTAGTCCCAGGTATTCTGCCAACTCTGTGACGTTCTTCATGCCTTCCGCCAGCGCATAGAGAATCAGGATCCGTTTTGGGTCCGCAAGGCCGGCGCAGATCTCAGAGTGCAATTGGTTGACCTCATGTTCGAGGGAGCTCATAGGCGTTGCTCCATTCAGCTCACGTAGTTATTGGATGTATTCGTATACTCGTATATATGAACAATTGTGAGTATATCGACGGCGCACGAAAGGGGTTAGTGATGAGTGTCACAAAGGATAAGTGAAGGATGTCACATATGTAAATTGGAGCAGTTAGGTCTCGTTACACACTGTCTAAATAAGCAAATAGACAGATCGTTTCGTCTTTATCCAGTGCTCAATCATGTCGATTATGAACGGATGAATTTCAACACCTCCATTGGCTTGGTACACGAAACCCAACTTTACGATACCGCCTGCTGGGATGCTTCATTACAGTGTGCTGAGCGATAGCGAGGGGCGCAGATCGATTGCCCCCGACACTACCGGGGAATTAGCTTAAAAGGCTCAGGGGGTGAAGCATCCAGGCTCTATTGGAACAAAGCTCACGATGGGCGGCGAAGTTAAACAAAGCACAGGGAGTCGGGGCAGCCAGAGAACTTGACCAATAGAACAAACGTGCTATACTGGGATGTGTTGAACATAGAGAGTACAGCAAGGAGGGTTTCAATGGCTGAAAAAACTATAGAGGTGGGTGTTTTCTTGGATGAGGAAGCACGTAAAGAGGTGCTGGAAGAAGCATTGACAGAGATCAAGAAGCGCTACGGAGACGGTGCGGTGATGCGGCTGGGGGAAGCGCATCATCTGGAAGTGGAAGCGATCCCGACCGGCTCACTATCGCTTGACCTTGCGCTGGGCGTGGGCGGCATCCCCCGCGGGCGGGTGACCGAGATCTACGGCCCGGAAGCCTCGGGCAAGACCACATTGGCACAG
>DAOWMX010000040.1 GCA_030642885.1 Anaerolineales bacterium
ACACCCTCCGGATTGTCAGGCAATGTGCTTGGCGCAATTGCCGCGGGAATGATGAACTCATTCAAGAGCGTCTGGGGAACGTAGAAGTCATTGTCCTCCAAACTGGATGTGAACACAACGACCATTTCCTTCTCAGGGATAACGAAAATGAATTGCCCCCTATACCCGAGCGCTAGATACATGCCGGAATCGTCGACCCACCATTGGTACCCATAGCCATCCTCGAGCGTTGCCGAGATGAATGGATTCGTTGAAGATACCACCCACTCAGAGGGGACGATCTGCTCTCCATCCCAGCGACCTTCGTTCAAGTAAAGAATTCCAATTTTCGCCATATCTTGCGGGTGCATTCTCAGTTCGCTGTATCCGACAGATATCCCCTGGGGACTAGATGACCAGTCAACATCAGAAATACCCAGAGGGCCAAAAAGGTGTTCCTCTGCAAACTCATTGGCGCTCACCCCGGTCGTTTCCTGAATGATCCCCGAAAGGAGATGCGAAGCACCGTTGCAGTATTCGAATCGTTCTCCTGGCTCGCCCTCCATCGGCAGATCAAGCACAAATTGAACCCAATCCTCGCTTTCTCTCATCTGATTGAGACCGCTCCAGCGATGTAGGTAAGAATCCTGGCATCGAAAACCTGTCGTCATCGTCAGCAAATGCTCTAAGGTCATCGCCTCCTTATTTACATCGCGATTAGCAATGGTCCGTTGTGGAAAAAAGCTCAGGACGGGTTGCTGCAGCCCCTCGATGTAACCTTGATCGATAGCAATCCCAACCAGAGCTGAAACGACGCTCTTCGTGCATGAATAAATGTTGTGTTTTGAAGTCGAGTTGAAAGGATGGATCCTGGCATCCGCGACGATGTAGCCGTTGCGAACGACGGTCACACTGTCGATCGCGTAATTCTTCTCTAAGATCTCCCCCAACATCGCGGACAATAAGCCCGAGTCCATCCCCTGTTCCTCGGGTGTGGAGAATCGCCAGACTGCAGTGGGCCAATATGCAGCGGCAGCATGTGTTGCCGTCGGCGCTTGAATTAAAGCTCCTCGAGCGCAACCCGCAACGATTACAACCACAATCCCCAGCAACACACACCGTTTGGCTCTGATGAAAATCATCGCGCGCGCTCCTTGCGAACTGCCCGTTTCGCGCAATTATCTACTCTATTAGCGATCGCGAATTCTTATACGTTGTGCACTCTACATTAATTGCACCAGCTATTCTATGTACCCGCTGTGTGATCGGATAGTTCATGGTTTCACTGGGAAATGCGTGGCGCCTGCATTGATTCCAAAACCGTGCCTGCCTCGTTTTCTCCATCTTTGCAGCGACCTACCCCACGGATCGTACTCGTGGCTCTCTATGTCGAAACCTTACTTTCAACCCGGTCATCGATGTTTTTATATACTTACTGGACAATGCATTATTGACGTACATTTGGAGTTGATGGGTAAATATTCTGGGCAAACTTGCGGATAAGTCGGTCGAGTGAAAATCATCAGAACAACTTTCTAACGCACCATTTGAGCTTCCCGGTGATAAGGGTTACAATTTTCCCCATTATCTATATCGAGAGATATCTAGGTCGTCCTTGGAAGAGGTTTAATGTCAACAGAAACGATCACACACGATGTCATCATTGTCGGAGCCGGTTTAGCAGGCACCTGGGCAGCCATGACCGCTAGCCGGGAGGGCGTCAAGAACATCGGCGTCATTTCCAAAATCCATCCCTTGCGTTCCCACAGCGGCGCAGCGCAAGGCGGCATCGCCGCGGCGATTAATAACATGCGACCTGTCGCTGGAACCGGTCCGCGCGGCCCTTTAGAACAGATACCCGCCGGAGATCCCACCGTTGACAGCCTTGAGTTGCATGTATTCGACACCATCAAAGGATCGGATTGGTTGGGCGATCAAGATGCGATCGAGATACTGGCGTCAGACGCCATCGACATCGTTTATGAATACGAGCATATGGGTTGTGTTTTCAGCCGCACGCCAGATGGCCGCATCGCCCAGCGCCGCTTCGGTGGTCACAGCGTCCCCCGCGCCTGTTATGCCGCCGACTGGACCGGCCACATGCTGCTGCAAACAATCCATGAACAAGCCCTGCGTCACGGCGTTCACTTTTACAGCGAATGGTATGTGCTGGACCTAATCATTGAAGACAACATCTGCAGAGGTGTTGTGGCGATGGATGTGCTGACCGGCGAAATCCATACCTTACGCGCGAAAGCAGTCATGTTTGGCACGGGCGGTTATGGGCGAGCGTATAAAGTAACAACGAATGCTCACGCCAATACCGGGGACGGTGTGGCGATGGCTTACAACGCGGGTGTTCCACTGATGGATATGGAGTTTGTACAGTTCCACCCGACGGGCCTTTACCGGCTCGGTATCCTGATGACCGAGGCTTGCCGGGGTGAGGGAGGTTACCTGACCAACAATAAGGGCGAGCGTTTTATGGAGAATTATGCTCCAGAAAAGATGGAATTAGCCCCGCGCGACCTCGTCTCTCGCTCCGAGCAGATCGAAATTAATGAGGGGCGAGGGATCGGCTCGGATGGGCAGGGCATATACCTGGATATGACTCATCTGGGACGGGAGAAGATCGAAGGACGACTCCCCCAGGTACAGGAAATTGCCCATAATTTCATGGGTTTAGACATCGTTGAGAATCCCGTGCCCATTCAACCTACGGCGCACTACAGCATGGGCGGCATCCCCACTGACTCTCATGGCCAGGCTATCGCCGATGCCGAGGGGAACCCGGTTGTCGGCTTTTACGCCGCCGGCGAGTGTGCCTGTGTGAGCGTGCATGGCGCCAATCGCCTGGGCACGAACAGTTTGCTTGAAGCATCGGTCTTCGGCCGCCGATCCGGTTATGCCATCGCCGAATTCATCAAGGGCGGTGCAGAGCTTCATCCGCTTCCCGTTGATCCCGGAAAGCATAGCCGCCAACGAGTCGAACGGCTAATGGACGATAGCCTCGGAGATGAGCGGGAGTCGACAGCCGAAATCGGCCGTGAATTAAAAGAGATGATGACCCATGGCTGCGGCATCTTTCGTGATGAGGACGGCTTACAGAACGCATTAAATGAAGTGCAACAACTCCAAGAGCGTTTCAAAAATGCGCGTGTGATGGATAAGAGCCAACGCTTCAACACAGACATGCAAAACGCTCTGGAAACTGAAAATCTACTCACTTTCAGCGAGGTGATCATCTCCGGCGCCCTGGCCCGTACGGAGAGCCGGGGGGCACATTCCCGCACTGATTTTCCAAAGCGAGACGATGATAGCTGGCTCAAGCATACGATTGCACATAAGAACGGCGATCAGTTACCGATCTTGAGTTACAAGGATGTAAACATCGATTGGGAAAAGAATCCCCCTCAAGAACGCAAATATTAACCGATTGCACCACGAGGAGCGCTCATCATCATGTCAGGTAACGGCCACAACAAAACAGCAACATTACGCATTGAACGATTTAACCCCGACGTTGACGAGAAACCAGCATTTGAAGAGCTGCAGGTGGAATTGGTACCCGGAAAGACTATCCTGGATGCCTTGCTCGAGATCAAAGAAGAGCAGGATGGCAGCCTTACCTTTCGGCGCTCCTGCCGCCACGGGATCTGCGGTAGCTGCACGATGAACATCAACGGCACAAATATGCTGGCCTGCGAATCGGCGCTCACAGATCATGTAAATGAGGATGGGCTGGTAACGGTCCGACCTCTGCCCTCTGTTCCGGTCATCAAAGATCTGGTCACAGATCGCAGCAGCTTCTGGGAGCAATACCAACGAATTAAACCCTGGTTAGTCCCGGCGGAGGAAGTGCCAGAGAAGGAATTCCGTATCAGCCCAGACGAAGTCAACTCGCTGAACAACGCGGAACGATGCATCATGTGCGGTGCATGCTACTCGGCATGTCCGGTCATCAGTATTGATAAGGGTTTCGTCGGTCCACATGCCATGCTGAAAGCATTTCTACGGGTGTCGGACTCGCGCGACAAAGACCACGATGTGCACATGACGGACATCGAAACTCTATGGGACTGCACAACCTGCTACATGTGTGTTGAGCAGTGCCCCAAGGAATTGAGTCCAGGCAAGGTTGCCAGCACTTTACGCAGTCTGCTCGTTGAGGAGGGCAAAGTTCCTCGGACTCTCGGCGTTGCCCTTACCAGCACATTTCGCAACAAGAATCCATTCGAGATGGCGCACGCCGACCGCCTTGCATGGGCAGAGGGCTTGCCTCTTCAGGATGGAAAAACAAATCCAGTCGATGCACTTTACTTTGTGTGCTGCTTAGCCTGCTATGACCCACGGGCGCAGAAGCTCGCTCAGGCGATGGTTACGTCGATGGACGCGGCTGGGGTCAACCTCGGCACACTGGGCAGCGAAGAGGTTTGCTGCGGAAGCGAGATGCAGCGCATCGGAGAAATGGGGTTGTTTGAGGTGATGGTCGAGGAATTAACGGAGTCGCTAAATAAGCCCCAGACCCAACAGATCGTTACGGCATCGCCGCATTGCTTTAACGTTTTCAGCAATCACTATCCCGACCTCAATCTCAATGCAGAACATTACACACAGTACGTTGCCCGTTTGATCGCAGATGGGAAAATTGAGTTCAAGGGCGAGGTTAACAAGCGCGTCACCTATCACGATCCCTGCTACCTGGGCATCCAAAACGACATCTTCGACGAACCGCGCTCCATCCTTCAGAGCATTCCCGGCATCGAGTTGGTTGAGATGGAACGCAGCCGAAAGCAAAGCCTATGCTGCGGCGGTGGTGGTGGTCGGATGTGGTTTGAAGGGCACGCCTCCGGGGCTCACTTATCCCATGAACGGGTACGTGAGGCGGTCAGCACAGGTGCGCAGATCCTTGCTACAGCCTGTCCTTTCTGCCTGAACATGCTCGATGACGCCGTCAAAACGCTTGCTCTGGACGATCAAATCGAAGTCAAAGACATCATGGAGTTGGTTGTCGAGGCGAGCTAACCTTAACTCCACAACACTAGGGGCTGTCCAGAGACACTTCTCAGACAGCCCCTTCAATCTAAACCGTACGGGCCGACCCATGTGTGTCGGCCCATTGTCTCTCCGTTCTTAAGGCTCGTGGGGCCAACCTGTTTGCTCAGCCAATTATACTTTTCTGCGTTTAACCCATAGCTTCCTTAACCTAAGGATAGGGCATTTGCCTGGCGTCAAATTTCCAGTTTAGGGGGCAAAATCCCCGATGACGATCACCTGGCCCGCACCTCCGGGGATGTAATTCTCTCCGTAGGCTTCGGCAATTTGAGCGATCTGCTCTTCTCCAGTGCAGTGAGTCGGCGTAACCTGCTTAACACCCATGCTGCGAAAATCGGCGATGATCGTATCAATTTGACGAGCGTTGTAATTTCCAAGGTGGAAACCACCGACTACGAGGGCGATCTCGCCGTCGACGATCTCGCTAGAACGCTGTACCATTTTTACAATCCCTGGATGCGCGCAGCCTGTGATAACGACGATGCCTTCAGGGGTCTTTACCACCAGCCCCTGCTCAGGCACTGACCCTCTGATCTCGCCCGTGGAAAAGATCCCTGGGATAATTTCCATAGGGTCTGAGACCTCGATGATGGTGTACTGTTCCCGCTGCGCCTGGGTGATCTTGCCGGCCATAGCGGCGGGGATGTAAATCTGAGGATGAATTCCGGTCGCGAGCAGATCCTGCAATCCGCCCGTATGATCCCCATGCTCATGGGAGAGCACAACAGCTTCAATCGACTCCGGGTCGACTCCCAAGACTTCCATATTGCCCAATAAAGACGGTCCATCCAACCCCGTATCGAAGAGCACAGTATGGCCCTTGTATTCGACCAGCGCTGCGAACCCCCACTCGACGGTCAGGCGGGGATCTTCGGTCGTGTTATCGTACAGAATCGTCAGGCGCAAACTAGCGCCGGGGATATCCGTTGGTTGGGGTGTTAGAGTGGGTTCAGCTTTCGTGGGCGGTGGCGATGCGGTTGGTGATGGCTCAGAGACAGCACACGCGCTGGATAGAAGCAGGACAAAAGTCAAGCTGACCTTAATGGGGCTTAGAGACTTCATTTTTATAACATCCCTTCGTAGTGAGCGGGCTTGGAGAAATTCCATGCGGAGTGGTTGTAGGTCAGCCTACACCACCCTTCCCTCTACAGCCACTACTCTCCAGGGTACCCAAGAGGTTCAACGAAAACTCTAGCGCAGCTTAACAAATGCCGACCTGCTTATGAAGATCTGCAGGCCGGCAGCAAAACACTTGATGGATATTTTCCAATCTTGCATGAAACCAGGCTAGGTTGAGGAGTGTAACTACTCGAGTGTTAGAGCTCTTACTCCGTCTTTCGCCCCAGATACATTTTATATCCGTAGTAGCACACGATGCATAACACCGCAACGATTCCCCAGATTGGCAATCCCGCACGTAAAGCCATGAACCAATCCTGATTTGTAAACAAACCGATGTAGACCGTGATCGCTGCCCAAACAATAATAAAAGTCCCGAACAGCCAGAAACGCATCAGGTTAAGCAGCTTGGTATTTTCCTCGGACATCTCTATTCTCCTTTGATTTACCTATCGCTGTCTGCTGAGGCATTATAGATCAACGTCTCCGACCCTACACTTCGGAGTACGTCATGACTCCAACCCTATAGATGCAAGTTTGGTGCCCTGTTATTGAAAAAAACAAAGGAAGTGCAAAAGGTGCGCCTCCCATTATGCAACGACCTGTCAAGTGATTTGCGAAATAACCCACTCGAATGTCAGGTATGCTCTACTTCACCTCACGATGGTTGTTTATCGGAACATTCGCGAAAGCTCATCGAGCCGGGTCATCTCCTCGTTTGTAAGTTTAAAATTCATCACCGCCGCGTTTTCCTCTGCCTGCTTCACTTTCGAAGCTCCAGGAATGGCGACGACTGCCTCCCCCTGGAAATGGATCAGCCAGTTTAACGCGATCTGAGCCGGTGTGGCAGCGTGATTGGTGGCAACTTCTTCTAAAGCCAGGATTAGTGGACGGCTTCGCTCGATTTCACGTCGCAAGCGCATCCTCCGACCAAAAGGTGTCTTACTGAGGATTTCTGGATCCTTATGGAACTTGCCCGTTAATAAACCCGACGCAAGCGGCGACCAGGCGGTGATGGTAATCCCCAATTCCTTTGCAGCAGCCAGCACACCATTGGTTTCGATCTTCCGATGGAGCAGGCTGTACTGCATCTGGTTTGCCGCCAACGGCAGTCCGCGTTTTTGCAGTGCTGTATGGGCGCGCCGCATTTGCTCGGCGTTGAAGTTGCTCACACCAACCGATCGGATCTTTCCCCCTTCTACCAAATCCGCCATGGCCTCCATCTCAGCCTCTGGAGATGAAAAACCCCAGGGCTGATGGACCATATAGAGATCGATGGAATATCCATCCAGGAAGCGGATGCGGTCATGAATAGTGCGGGGGATATTACGCGCAGTCCTGAACATCGGGAACCATTTGGTCGCAACGATGACTTCATCATCTTTTTTCTCAGCAGCTCGCAAAGCCTTAGCCAGCCCCTGCTCTGAGCGACCGCCTCCGTAGATCTCCGCAGTATCAAACCAGTTGATGCCGCCATCCAGAGCAGTTCTTAGGATCGCATCCATGGTCCCCTGGGAGATTTCAGGGAACATCATCCCGAAAACACCTGCACCCCCAGCGAATTGCATAACGCCCAATCCGATGGGAGTGATTTCGATATCGGTTTGGCCGAGGCGCCGCTTCATTCTAGGTTCACTCAATGTCATACCTTATCTCCACAATTTAGATTCAGCACCGTCAATCTACCTGAGCTCCCGAGATTCACATCAGGAATTATTTAGCTTAATTTGGCCCGGCAGCAAGAAAACCAGAGGAACCCCGAGCATCATGATGATCGCGCTGTAATAAAAACCCTGCCGCAGGCCGACCAAATCCCCCACCCTGCCCAAAATGACAACGACAACTGCGCGGATGAGAAACCCCATGGCCATGTAAACACCGTTCGCCAGGGCGCGATTCTCCAAATAGCTCTCCTGCACCCATGCCATGATTACCGGCGTTGGGGACAGCGCAAAAAAGCCGAGTGCAGGCAGCAGCAGCGCCTGTACCCATCCACTCGTACGCAGGAAAGCGAGGGCGAGGATGGGCGTGGCGACCATCGATATTAGAAGAATCACCTTGCGCCCCACCTTATCGCTAATAGACCCGCTAACGATCGCACCGACTACAGCGGCCGCCTCCAAAACTGTTAATGCCGCCCCCGCGAGCCAGAATCCAACACCTTCGTCAATGAGAAAGATGGGCAGGTATGTGGTGAGGGAGGCGCTCATGAAGGAACGGGTGACAAGAACTCCCGCCAGAGGCAGCATCATCGGTCGCATGGCTCGCAGTGCAGCTCGCCAATGAAGAGCATCTGCTGCGCCTGGATCTCGCCCAGGGATCGATCTCAGTCGAAGATAGAGAATTACAGATACGATCCACCCGCCGATCATCAGCCAGGGCAGTCCCCCCAGAGTTAAATAACCGATGACGGTGACCAACAGTATGGGGCCTACGGTCCGCCCCAATTCGCCGCCCACCATCCAGAATCCCATCGCCCGGCCCAAACTCGAACCGGAGACCCGGCCCGCCATAACAGGACCGACAGCGTGCAATCCTGCCGAGCTGAGCCCGGCAATGAACAGGAAAATAGCCAGAACAGAATAACTTGGCGCGATGCCCAGCAGGCTCATCATTGTGCCTGTTATTGCTGGCGCCAGGATCACGGCATAGCGCATGCTGATGCTGTCTGCCAGATGACCGATAAAGGGTTGGAGGATGGAAGGGCCCTGGATGAAAAGCGTGAGCAAACCCGCTTCGGTTTTTAATAAGGAGAATTTTTCTATTAAGACCGGTAGCAGGGGCGCCAAAAACGCAGTGTAGGTGTCGTGGACACCGTGACCCGCTGAAAGTGTGACTACGTGAGTGGTCTGGAAGGGGCCTAACTCTAATTCATCATTTGGTAGATCGGCATCATCTTCCCGATCTTTTATTTGGTTTGTTTCGGTCACGGAGACTCCCTGGCACAAAAGAGAATTTTACCATCGTCCGCGGCAGGACATAATAAGAACTTGAGGCTCGAGGCATGAGGACTATCCGAGACTAGATAGAGAACATTAGCGTTTCCGCAGGGCGCAATCGGAAAGAGTCTTTCGCATTACGGTGTGGGTGTTGAGTGAGCAGGCCAGGCGATTGCCACCCACTCTGAGTACCCGTGTTTCTCTGCAGTATAGATCCTCGCGCTGGATGGTTCTATACACCCCGGCTCGTCTATCAGGATGGCAGGGGGAGTCCAGAACTGAAGGGGCGTGAAGCGCAACTGACCGTCTACGCATAGCCAGCCTTCAATTAGATAACCACGGTTATCGTCTAAGCTCATAGATATCAGATCCCAATTGACCATGACCTCATCGCCGAGACGGCTGGCGCGCACGTTGCGAGGTGCCCAGTAGAACTCCGTATAAGGAAGCAGCGTGCGGATCTGGGCCACGCTCGATACGTCGTAAGTGAGCTCTAAGAACTCGGTCTTCACCCAGCAGTAGTCCATATAGGTCCAGGGATCCACGTAAACCCAGGTACCTTCCTGGTTGCGACCCAGAACCGTGACGCGATTGCCAGGGTAGAGACCCCATTCATAAATATAGGCTGAGCCAGGGCCGTAGCGGCAGTTTGCCTGGACGCTGACCCTGCCCCGGAGCTCCGGTGTGGCGGTGGGTGTGGGTGTGATGCTTGGGGTATATGTGACAGTGGGGGTAAGGGTGATTGTCGACGTAAAAGTGGGCGGGGGGGTAAATGTCACCGAGGGTGTTGTACTCGGTATCAGGGTTTTTGTAGGCGTTTTGGAAGGGGTGAATGTTGGCGTAATCGTCGCCGTCGGTGTGGGGGTGGGTCTGTGCGCCCAAATTAAACCACCGCTAAAACCGACCGCTAACAAGAGCAGTCCGAAGGGGACGAGAAGAATCATCCAGCGACGCATGTTCGCCATTCTTGGCGTGTATGAATATCCATGCAAACCACCTTATTCGAAGATGCGGCGCTATCACCGCAGGGGAACGAATTAAACATAACACACATAGTTCGAACCATTTCCTGGGTTCCCCGCTTCGCGGTACGCTCGAAATTGGAAAGAGGGGCCGGATGTGTCGAAAGATATCTCCATTGAGCAGGTCTTCGACATTGCCTAGCGTACATCCTCAGTTTGCCCTGCGTAATCCTACGAAAGTACTTGTGCTCTAAGTCAGATTCGAAATGTCTGTTTGCGTTGCGGAAACAGCCCCCCTTCATTTCCACAGAGGGAATTATCGAGAGCAACATCACAGGGATTTCTCGCGGAGTTTAGCCTGAGAGCAGCCGAATGGGCTCGAAATGACAAACAGGGAAGGGCCTATCTCAGCCATGTCATTTCGAACCCCTGGAAGGGGTGAGAAATCCCTGAGATGACTCAATTCATAGATCAAGTATTTATAGGAAGGATTCCATTCAACTTCAAAGATGGAACTATCAAGAGCGACATTATTGGGATTTCTCGGAGAGTTTATCCAGAGCGAAGTCGAAGGACCATTTCACCGCTCTCTCGAAATGACATTAGGGAAAGCTCATATCGCTCTAGACCAATATAAAAAAAGCCCCCGCGATGCGGGGGCTTTCTGTGATCAGCTCAGAGAGCTTATACGATCGTTACGCTTGCGGCCTGGGGTCCCTTGGGACCTTGTTCAACTGTGAACTCCACGCGCTGGCCTTCATCTAGATTGCGAAAGCCATCACCCAAGATTGCTGAATAGTGGACAAATACATCGTCACCTTCTTCGCGCTCAATAAAGCCGTAGCCTTTGCTACCATTGAACCACTTAACCGTTCCAAGAACTCGTTCCGACATTAGATATTGCCTCCTTATGGCAAATTACATATTAGGTGCTATGTCTCGTTCTCGGTGGTCGGTTTTTCTAACAAATCGGCCCGAGCATTCAGCTCAGGCCTTGATCTTACGACTTCCAGACAGAACTTACATGCAACCTTCGAGCCAAGATACTAACATAGGTTCCCTTTTATGTATAGGGCAATTGAAACTATACATTTGAATAAAATTCACGGGGTTTTGCATGGGTGCCCTTAGCGTTTAGGTCAAAGCCAGGGAATGCAATTTCATAACGGGTGTCCCTATGTTTTCCTGGGCACCGGTGATGAACTACCAGCGCTTCCTAAGTTGGATATAATTGAACAGCCTGGAAATGGCCAGCGTAAACCTTTATGGAGGCGAAAATGTCTGATGCAAACTTTTATTTAACGCTTGGCAAAGTAATTATCGCCGCAGCCTGGGCTGACGGCGAAATAGCACACGATGAAGTGAACTGCTTGAAAGACCTGCTCTTTCGTCTGCCCGGTTTGACAGGTCGGGAGTGGGCAATGCTGGAGATGTACATTGAAGCCCCAGTTGGACCCGCCGAAAGAGAACGATTGGTGCTCCAGCTTCAGAATGAATTGATGTCTTCGAGCGATAAATCGATCGCCCTTCAAAGTCTCGATGACCTGATGCTGGCGGATGGCGTTGTAAACGAGGACGAGAAAGCCATCGTTAATGAGATTAAAAACCAACTCGAATCAGCTAACACAGGTGTCTTCAGCCAACTAGGACGAGTAGTGAAAAATTCCATTCAACGTCGAGAAGTCGCCTTGTCCGATGCTCCGAACCGTGA
>DAOWMX010000197.1 GCA_030642885.1 Anaerolineales bacterium
CGACCAAGGTTCTCCCCTGCCGCGTCAACGACATACCAGTCTCGAGTTACATCATCGGGTTTTGGATAATACGTTTTCTGCACGCTTCCTACTCCTGCATTCCTTCGTAATCGATCTCTACTGCTTCGATGGCTTCCGCTTCAACCGCTCCAAATTCCATACGGTCAATCGTATTTTACGCTGAGAAGGCACAATCCTTGTGAAGGCGCTAATCCGCCATCCCAATTTTTGTTGGGGTTCTGCACCGCAGCAAGAAAATCGTCCAATTCCATCTTGCCATTCCCAACCGCTAACAGTGCAAACACCAGCCTTCGCACCATGTGGTAGAGAAAGGCATTACCCTCAATCTCGAACCACAGTTCATCATCCTGCAGATCCCAAACCGCTTCGAAGATCTCCCGCACCGTGCTCCCCTCTGGTCGCGGTGCGCTGCCAAAAGCGCCGAAATCTTTCTTGCCGACGATCATATCCGCAGCACGATTCAACAATTTGATATCCGCTTCGGCTCCGGTGCGCCAGGCGTAACGCTCTCGCAACGGATCCCGCGTTTTATCGATGAAGAGGCTATAGCGGTAACATCTGCTGACGGCAGAATAGCGCGGGTGAAAGTCTTTCTGTGCAAGCGAAGTCTTTCGAACAGCGATATCGTGTGGCAGATTGGCGTTTATCGCCATACTGAGACCTTCAGGCGGGTGCTTCCACGCCAGTTGGTAGGCTATAACCTGACCTCGCGCGTGCACGCCGCTATCGGTTCGCCCAGCTGCTCTCAAGGAGCTCTCTTGCCATCCGATGGTTTGAAGTGCCTGCTCCAGTTCTCCTTGGACGGTTCTCCGCCCGGAAGCCTGTCGCTGGAAGCCCTCAAATTTAGTGCCGTCGTAAGCTACGATCGATTGGTAAGCTGCTAAAGACGGAGTTTCTTCCTGCTCCGTCACGGCCGGTTTCATCCCAGCCTATTCTTCTACGAGTTCTAAGATGACCATCTCCGCTGAGTCGCCGAGGCGCTGCCCGAGTTTAATAACCCGGGTGTATCCACCTGGTCGATCCACATAGCGTGGGGCGATATCATCAAAAAGCTTCATCACGATTTCGTTGTCATTCAACCGTGCGGCTGCCAGGCGACGTGCGTGAACCGCTTTTGCTTCTCCCGCTTCGTTGCCCTTCTTCGCCAGCGTGATCAACTTTTCCGCGCCGCCGCGCACTGCTGCCGCTTTTGCCTTCGTTGTTTTGATTCGCTCGTGACGAAAGAGATCTTTCATCAGATTCTTTCGCAACGCTATACGATGGCCCTTGGACCGGCTTAATCTTTTACCTGCAACTTGGTGTCTCATCAATCCCTCACTCCGCCTCTTCCGTCTGCTCCGACTCTTCGTCAAGATAGCCCTTCTCAGACAAGCGCTCCTTGAGTTCGTCGAGGCTCTTCTCGCCGAAGTTGCGGATGGATAACATCGCTTCCTCACCCTTTTCGAGCATGTCTAACACTTCACCGACGTTCGTAATTCCCGTTCGCTTGAGAGAGTTGAAAACCCGTACTGTGAGGTCAAGGTTTTCAATGGGAATTTCATAAACCTCACTGGTAAGGCGAGTATCTTCTTCTTCCACCGCTGCGACCATCAGGCTCTCTTCCGTGACGCCGCCGATATCGCGGAGGTGCGCCATGAGAATTTGCGCGCTGCGGCTTAATGCTTCCTCAGGCTTGATCGTGCCATCGGTCCAGATCTCCATAACCAGCGAGTCATAGCTAGTATCCTGACCCACTCGGGCGCGCCCGATTTCGTAGTGCACCCGTCGTACTGGGTTGAAAATCGCATCCGTCGGGAGCTCTCCGATGGGTAGACGGCCGCGCTCATCCGAAGGGGAATACCCCCGCCCTCGTTCAACGTTCATCTCGATCTCAAGATGCGCCTTATCATCATCCACAGTGAACATATAAAGCTCTGGATTGACGATCTCCACTTCAGCGGGAGCGATGATGTCAGCCGCTGTTACAACGCCCTCACCCCTCACATCAAGGCGCAAGCGGGCGGATT
Organism: Anaerolineales bacterium; assembly: GCA_030642885.1. Classification (GTDB taxonomy): domain Bacteria; phylum Chloroflexota; class Anaerolineae; order Anaerolineales; family E44-bin32; genus E44-bin32. The sequence continues at coordinate 2,028 of DAOWMX010000197.1, forward strand.
CGCCCTCGTGCAAGAAAAGGCGCAGTTTCTTGAAATTCAACATCAACTGCAGCACATCTTCACGGACACCAGGAATGTCTGTGAATTCATGCGGAATATCCATTATACGTATGGAGCTGACCGCAGCGCCTTCCAGGGAACTTAACAGAATCCGTCGAAGAGCGTTGCCGACCGTAATGCCATATCCAGCCTCAAGAGGGCTGATCACGAATTTTGCATAATTTTGAGCGATGGCTTCTCGTTCAATCTTCGGCATAACTAGGTTGGTGGTTATGACCACAATATCCCTCCGCGACCCACGACCATAGGAACGTATCCGTGCACGGATCGATTATCTCGAATAGTACTCAACAATCAATTGATCATTCAAGCTGGCATCGATATCCGTTCGTTCCGGTGCCACAAGCATTTTCCCTGACAAGTCGCTCAAATCACGCTCCAGCCAAGCCGGGACGGTTTTTGGTTCAGCGATATCCGCCAAACCCTTAAAGAAGGTGCGTTTCCGTGAACCCTCTCGTACCTCGATTGCATCACCTGGCTGGACAAGCATGGAGGGTACATCCGTCCTCCTGCCATTGACGTTGAAATGCCCATGTGTCACAAGCAACCGAGCATGTGCACGACTTTCGGAATAACCAAGACGATATACAACATTATCTAGCCTGCACTCAAGCATCTTTAGAAGGTTCTCGCCCGTGAGACCCCGCTGTTGGGCAGCCATTCGATAATATCGACGAAATTGTCGTTCCGTAACGCCATAGATGCGGCGCGTCTTCTGCTTCTCGCGCAACTGCCGGCTGTAATCCGATACTCGCCGACGACGCCATTGAGCATCACGTCCGTGGTCCCCTGGGGGGTAGCCGCGTCGCTCGAATGAACATTTCGGTGAAAAACAGCGTTGTCCTTTGAGAAAGAGTTTTTCTCCCTCGCGGCGACAAAGCTTACAAACAGGTCCAATATACCTTGCCATAACGTTATGATTCCTTCCTTATCAAGTTAAACCTTAAACACGGCGCTTCTTAGGCGGCCGGCAGCCATTATGCGGAATTGGCGTTGTATCACTGATCGAACGGATCTTGACACCCTCCGCCATTAGCGCCCGTATAGCAGACTCACGACCAGGACCAGGTCCCTTGACATGGACATCAAGTTCCTGCAATCCTAGGTCCTTTGCAGTTTTCATAACCGCTTTTGCGGCAAGCCCAGCTGCATAAGGGGTGCTCTTGCGCGACCCTTTAAAGCCCGCTGAACCCGCGCTCGCCCAAGCTACTGCATTCCCTTGAGTGTCTGTTATTGTGATTATCGTGTTATTAAAGGTCACGTGGATATGCGCTATCCCATGGGACAGCGTTCGCTTCTCCTTGCGTGACTTGCTCTTTTTTGATCCTGCCGCTCTCTTTGCCATACTTTTCCGCCTATCTCATTATTCTCAAACGATTATTCCCGGACATATAGAGGCAACACTCACAAATGGCAGCCGCTGTGGATGGAAGGAAGCCATCAACCGTCAGAGTGTGCCCAAAAAAACGAGCCCGATTTACTTCTTCGTCGCTCCGCGCCTGCGCCCACGACCCGCAACTGTTTTCTTCGGGCCTTTGCGTGTTCGCGCGTTTGTTCGCGTCCGCTGACCGTGAACGGGCAAATTCCGGCGATGACGTAGGCCGCGATAGCAGCCAATTTCCATAAGCCGTTTGATATTCATCTGGACCTCTCGCCGGAGGTCGCCTTCGACGACAAGATTCTGCGAGATATAATCGCGCAAACTTGTAACCTCGCCCTCGGTTAAATCACGCACTCTTCGATCCGGGTCGACACCCGCTGAGAGTAGTGCATTGCGTGCCGTGGTTCGACCGATCCCATGGATGTAGGTCAATCCGATTTCGACGCGCTTATTCCGAGGAAGATCAACACCTTCGATTCGTGCCATAACTCTATCCCTGTCTTTGCTTGTGACGCGGATTTTCGCAAATCACATACACTTTCCCACGCCGCTTTACGATTTTGCATTTTGCACAGCGTTTCCGTACGGAAGAAGATACTTTCATCTTCGTTTACTCCTTTACTACAACAGCCGGATCTAATCGGCCCGCAAAGTAATTATTATATCTAATCCACTCCCCCTCGTCTAGTTCTTCGTCCATTGCTGTTAGTATCCAAGGACCATTTTCTGTCACAGCAACAGAGTGTTCAAAGTGGGCTGTTAGACGTCCATCCTTTGACGCTACGGTCCACTGATCGCTCAATATGCGAGTTTCAAAACTCCCGCTCATTACCATAGGTTCCAAAGCAATTGTCATTCCTGGCTTAAGCGGCACTCCACGGCCTTTGCGACCATAGTTCGGAACCTGAGGTTCCTCATGCATAGATCTACCAACTCCGTGCCCTGTGTACTCCCGAACGACGTGAAAACCATTGCCTTCAACATGGGCTTGAATGGCTTCAGAAACGTCGCCCGTAGAATTCTCAGGGGCCATTTTTTTGATCCCTGCGAATAACGCCTCGCGTGTGATCCGGAGGAGCTTCTGTGCTTCCTCTGCGATCTCCCCCACTCCAACAGTCAGCGCAGAGTCGGCTACAAAGCCATCGTGGAGCGTCCCGCAATCTATGCTTACGATATCCCCATTCTCTA
>DAOWMX010000139.1 GCA_030642885.1 Anaerolineales bacterium
CCACACGCACGGAAAAGCCAAGGAGCCCCTACTCTATCGCCCACTAACGGATCATTAACGCCCGATCCGACGGCGGTCACCGTGCCAATCACTTTATGCCCGGGGATCACGGGAAAGATTGGCGGGATGATCTCCCCCTCTACAGTGTGCAAATCCGTGTGGCAGAGTCCGCAGACACTCACTTGAAGGAGCACTTCCCCCTCACCTGGCTTGAGTTCACCCAAGTCAACCAACACCAAGGGTTTCTCATCAATAGGTGCGGCACAGCTTAGTTGCATAGCATGCATCTTTACATTCCTTCGAACCATTAACGTATCTCTATCGATGCAATCTCACTCGCCGGTTTCCTGTTAGAGATGAGGTTAAGAAAGCCAGCAAACCTACTATACACTTTTTTTTACCTGCGATGATTCGCTGCTCGTAAGGGTTCCTGCCCTTTAGCGAGCTTATCCCCATAGGTGTAGCACTAATCAATGGGTGGATTGCTGTAGAGCTGAATAAGAATGCGTTATTCCAAACGATAAGCCCTCCTCACTGAGCCGGTTTCGCTCGACACACTAAAGGGGCTGCCTGAGTCATTATCAGACAGCCCCATTGAGGGCATTCTTCTTGGGGAAAATTAACAGACCGGATTCGGGTAACTGAGTTGTTCGCTACTTCTTGCTTTTCTTCTTCTTGGGACCGCGGATGAACGCTTCCGTCTTTCTATGCGCTTCATCATCGCTATATTGCACCGGGGGCGTCTTCATGAAGTACGAAGATGGTTCAAGGATCGGTCCAGCTAGACCTCGATCAAGCGCGATCTTGGCGCAGCGGACCGCGTCGATGACGACACCTGCCGAATTAGGTGAATCCCAAACCTCCAGCTTGAGCTCCAGATTCAGCGGGACATCGCCGAAGGTAGTGCCCTCCATGCGAACGTAGCACCATTTCCGATCCGTGAGCCAGGGTACATAATCGCTTGGTCCTACGTGGATGTCCTCCGCAGATAGTTCATACGGCAGCTGACTCGTAACCGCACCCGTCTTCGAGATCTTCTTCGATTCGAGTCGATCACGCTCGAGCATATTGAAAAAATCCATATTCCCGCCAAAATTCAGCTGATAAGTATGATCCAGAACTACACCGCGGTCGACAAAAAGGGACGTCAGGACACGATGCGTAATCGTGGCGCCGACTTGACTTTTAATATCATCACCGATGATTGGAAGGCCGCGTTCTTTAAAGCGACACGCCCAATAATCTGAGCTGGCGATAAACACGGGGATGCAATTGATGAAAGCACAGCCGGCATCAAGAATCTGCTCAACATACCATTTCGTCGCCATCTCCGAGCCTACGGGAAGGTAACTCACGACAACATCCGTTTTCGTTTCTTTCAATATTTGTAGGATATCGGCCGTCGGACCAGGGGCTTTCTCCACAACCTGGGAGAGGTATTTCCCGATGCCATCGTGCGTCATTCCCCGGTGAACATTCACGCCCGTTTTCGGCACATCCGAGAACTTTACGGTGTTATTCGGGTGGGCGAAAATCGCCTCACTCAAGTCCTTGCCGACTTTGCCGACGACAACGTCAAATGCCGCCGTGAACTCGATATCTCGAATGTGGTAGCCACCGATATCGACGTGCATCAACCCCGGTATGTTGTCGTTCAATTTAGCGTCTTTGTAATACTCGACGCCCTGAACCAGGGATGAAGCGCAGTTACCAACCCCAATGATCGCCACTTTGACCTTCTTGCTCGATGGCATTTCTTACTCCTCCAGGAATTGCTAATCACTATAACGATCTGTAATGGGAGAAAGGACTTGTTGTGTTTCTCCCATTCCCCCTGCTATGCTACAATCGTACCTTGCTCAAGGATAATCTATGGCTGAGCGTGTGGGTCAAATGAGTAAATCACAACGCCTTGAACGTCTGCTAGAGATCAGCCGCACTATGTCGGCGACCCTCGATCTCATTCAACTACTGGATATGATAATCGATGTTGCCTGCGAACTCACTCAGAGTGAGGTCGCATCTATTCTCCTTTTCGATGCGAGCGCTGGAGTATTACGTTTTGAAGCCTCTCCCGGCATGCACCGCGATGATTTGCGTGAAATTAGTATACCGCTAGATTCGAGCGTTGCTGGCTGGATCTTCACAAACTCGAAGCCAATGGTTATCCAAGACGCACACAGCGATCCTCGAGTTTACCGCCGTGTGGATGAGATACTCAACTATGAGACCCAATCTATTCTCGGTGTCCCGCTCTCCGTGAAAACCGAAACGATCGGTGTGTTGGAGGCGGTAAACAAATTAGATGATGCTGATTATACCGAAGACGATCTGGAGGTATTAGAGACGCTTGCAGCACAAGCTGCAATCGCAATTGAGAACGTACGCTTGCTCGCCAGCATCCAGGAAACGAACGAGGAATTGAAGCGGCTCGATCGTATGAAGTCCGATTTCATCGCTATCGCCTCTCATGAACTCCGCACCCCACTGGGGTTAATCCTCGGACACGCGACATTTTTACAGGAATTTATCCCCCCTGAACACCAGGAGCAGATGGAGGTCATCATCCGCAGCGCGATGCGCCTCAAGGCGATCATCGAAGATATGTCTGCCATCTCCCACGATGAGCAGGGACAATCACGCGTTCGCAGAAAACCGTTTTCGGTCAGCCGGCTGGTTGAAGAAACGTTTAATCAATTCCGCGATTCTGCTAAAGAGAAACAGATCGAAATCGGTTTCGACATCCCTGAAGATGAAGCGTTAATCATGGACGGCGACCAGGAGAAAATAGAGGTCGCGCTCTCCAACCTGGTAGATAACGCACTCAACTACACCGATGCCGGTGGGCAGATCGGGATAAAAGCCGAGGGCGACGACGAGATGATTAAAGTCTTTGTTGTCGATACTGGAATCGGCATTCCGGAGAATGATGTTGAACGTGTTTTTGATCGCTTCTATCAGGTCGAATCTCATCTAACCCGGAAACACGGGGGTATGGGATTAGGACTATCGATCGCCAAGGCGATGGTCGAGATGCACAACGGTCAGATTTGGTGCGAAAGCAAGGAAGGAACCGGAAGCCTGTTCTGCTTCATGGTCCCCGCCAATCAGGAAAAAGCTCAGAAAGCCGCGAGCGTTTTTCGCAGCGGTTAGGCACACCCCCTCGCACTCAAATCCTACAATCACTTATTGGGCGTAAAATACCCCAGTTCTAGCTACTACAATTCCCATTATGTGGAGAGTGAAGTGCGAAAGCTCTGCTTTCGATCGCAGGCGCAGCCTGCGGCTTGATGTTTGCGCGAGTGAACGAATAGATAGACCAATGAAGATGTTATAAAGCGCTTTTCTTCCCCCTATTGTCCCCCCATCGGTGGATTGTAGGGGATTTGGGGGGAATATAAAAAGTGGGTGCTAACGACTTCAATGATGTAGACGGAGAGAGATTTATACCGTTTTTCATACCCCCCCGCACCACCTTCCGAATGGGTAGAAATGCTTCCCTATACGCCTGAGTTCCAAAACCGGGCTCTGCCCAATCCGCTCCGGATTGCGTTTCAAAGGGGTAGAGAGTCCGAAGATACCTATATTTCCACACATTCGGATTTGCATAGTTGGTTTGAGTTAAGAGCTTGATGTTTAATCCGGGGGGTGTGGGTGCACTTCACTCCTTTCAACCTCTTTGTAAAGACACCCTGGTCTCTACGGGTTATGAACGCAGATTGGCAGTGGGCCGACACACGGGTCGGCTCTTACGATTTAATGGTGCGAGGCAAGGTAGCGCAAATCCGAATTATTACCCACCTCACCATTCTTGCAGTCTCTTATCTAAGGGTTGCTGTAAGGCCGCTGTAAGGCGATGAGGTGTAATATTTACAGTAGATATCCGTTATCAATAATAGGCACCCATACAGATCCATTGAATCACATGGATTAACACGAGGCAGGAGGCTTGAATGGCCCCACAATCACTCACGACAATCGAAGAAGCAATGGAGTTCGCCTCCGAAGCAATCTCACGTGGAGAAATCCAAGCCGGAAAAGAAGCCCTAAGCTGGGTCCTTCAGCAATCACCTTCCCATCCAACCGCCTGGATGTGGATGGCGTGCTGCGTTACGGATGAATCCCAGAAACAAGATTGCTACCGCCGGATACCAAGCTAACAGTGCGATTGCCATCTCACGAATAGTCGAGCCAAAACCTTTTCATCTGCTATTCTTCTTGAAGCTAACACCCCAGGGTTTTCCTGGGGTGAATTTCATTAATCGCATGGGCACCTGAACCCCTTAGATCCACCCCAAATTTATTCCTGAGCTCACTTCGCGTTGACCCCCTTGTCTAGTTAACGGTATACTCACGGTTCAGCGGGGCGTAGCGCAGCCCGGTAGCGCGCACGGTTCGGGTCCGTGAGGTCGCCGGTTCAAATCCGGCCGCCCCGACTGTAGAAAAAAGAGCAGCTTTTATGGCTGCCCTTTTTCATATCCTTTTACGAATACGTAGCTTCAAGATTGAATTTCTACGACCACCCCATCCTCCGCCCAATAATAGAGTTCCTGCGCTGCTCCAAGGTCGAGAATGATGCATCCGAAGGATGCTGGCTGGCCGAGCACATTCGCCCAGAGTCTGCGTCCCCCGGAGAGCAGCGGCAAGCCATGGATGCCGTTCATGAAGCCGGGCACAGCTTCATAGATGCCCAGGAAGTGGGGCATATACAGATCCCAGATAGAAGCATATGCGTTTTCATTATGCGTGCTCACCTGGAAAAGCCCGGGCAATGTGGGTGAATTGGGGATGCCGGTGCTAACGGTGTAACTCTGGTGAAGCTCACCACCCTCATAGGTCCACATCCGCTGCTCACGCAAACTGATCACGATGCGCTTCTCTGAAATCACAGGCAGTGTGAGCATGTCGTCCTTTGGCGGAACAATCAGAGTCTCTCCGGGAACAAGACCGGACACAGCAAGGCCTGGATTAAATTCCTGCAGCTTCCAATAGGGCATTCCAACTTTAAAGCTGATCGAGACCAGGTTGTCATCAGGCTCTACGACGTAGGTGCCGGGTAAATATTCGATGATGAGCGTTTCCGTCTCTTCCCCCAATAATCCAGACCGCAGGATTTCTGTAACAACTTCACTGTCTAACCTCCGCACCTCTCCTAAGGAGGTTTCGATTTCCACGACATAACGAGAAAGACCCTCGTCTTTAAGGGAGACTCTAAGTTGGTCTCCGTCAGATTCGATGTTGATCCAGGAGGCGATCAAGACAGGCTCCGGAGACCAGACAAAGCGCTCATCGGTGACGGGATCATAGGCACGAATTGTGGGACTTGAATCGAGAAGACTCTGCACCGCCTCAGCTTGGCTGGAGACATCCTGGCGCCGCGCGGGGTTCTCCAGCGTTACGAAGGGGACCAATTGATGATCAAGCAGAATTGCTTCCGGCTCTTCGACGAGCATGTGCAGGCTGGCAGCCACATCAAGCGTTCTCCCGGGTAGGCTCTCGATTTGCACCAAGCAGTCCTCATCCAAACTCAGGTCCGCATCGCGCGGTGCAATGTAAACCCGCTCAGCCCAACGCTCGAAACCTTGTTTCGCTAAAACGAGATCCAACTCGACCGCCGGATCAATTTCGGCTCCAAATTTGAGAATTGCCAGCATGGATCCAATGCTTTCGATAAAATTACCAGATCGTCCTAGGTCATAGGCATGGGCTATGGATTCATCCACAGCTACGCTAAGCCCGAGCTCTGAAGGTGCAATTTGCCATGAATGCGAAGGATTTGTTAAATCTACTGCCGTGAGTTGTAAATCTTCATTCCAAGTTTTTTGGAGAGCTCGAGCAGCTTCGGCAGACGGAAGCCCTCCGACTGGAACCCCTCCGACCGCGATCCCCGGCAGCATCTCATCCGTTAGTTGGAAGTAGCAGTACAATCCCAGTGTTAGCAGAACAGGCGCGGTCGCAACTGCGGTGAAACCAAGTATCACAAGCATTACGAAACGCGTGAAGATCCCAGCGACTCGCCGGATTATTCCCTTCTTAGAAGAAACTGGATTATCCGAAATCATGTTCCCTCAGCGCATCAGTCCCAGCGCTCCGCTGCTCACGAAACAAGCGCGAGATGACGGTATTGAGCACAAAGGCCCAAGTCCGCACAAAGG
>DAOWMX010000033.1 GCA_030642885.1 Anaerolineales bacterium
TGTTGTCCATGAGAATGGCGGTCTATTGCTGGTCGACGCAGTGACGTCCTTAGGAGGTATTCCCGTTCAGGTAGACGAAATTGGGATCGATGTCTGCTACAGCGGAAGCCAGAAGTGCTTAAGCTGCCCTCCTGGCTTGGGGCCGATCACGCTCTCACCCCGTGCCGAGCAGGTTCTTTCAGACCGTAAGAATCAGGTCGCCAACTGGTACCTCGATTTGACAATGATCCAGAAGTATTGGGGGAGCGAACGAACGTATCACCATACGGCTCCGATCAGCGCTAACTTCGCTCTCTACGAGGGGCTGCGCATCATCGCCGAGGAGGGACTGGAAATGCGGTGGGAGCGCCATCGCCGGAATGCGGAGGTCTTGTGGCAGGGGCTGGAAAACCTCGGAATGGAACTCCATGTTCCCCTCGCCAATCGCCTCCCATCGCTGACGACCGTACGCATCCCCGAGGGTGTCGACGGGGCCCAGATACAAAGCCGGTTAATGATGGATTACAACATTGAAATCGCGGGCGGTTTGGGGGAACTTAAAGGAAAGGTCTGGCGCATCGGGTTGATGGGGTATTCCTCACGGTTGGAGAATGTGACCCTGCTGCTGGCTGCGCTGGAGGAGTGTTTACGCACGTAGTTGTCGCTTATCGGACGAAACATCTAATTGGACGAAACATTCAAATCAAAACCCAATCATGTTCTTAATATAAACGAATGGAGAGGTGATCATGACGGAAGAAAAGAAATCAAATAGCGAAATTGGAAATGAGTTCGACAAGCTCGGCGAGAACATCCGTCAGGCAGTCCAGGGCGTTTGGGAGAGTGAAGAGAGGAAACGAATAGGCAAAGAAATCCATGATGGCCTGATCGAAATTGGCGCAACCTTTACACGCTTAGGAGATGAGTTTGTTGAAAGCTCGGGGGTGCAGCGAGTGCGTGAAGAGGTGGACGATTTCAGCGAGAGAATACAGGGCGGTGATGTTGCCAAAAAGATCAACGACGATTTGGTGAGCCTCCTACAGACTATCAACCAGAAACTTGAGACCCATGGAAAGGGACAGACGGAAGAACCTGCTGCATCCGAAGCTGAAGACGAGGGGTGAATTTTGTTAGAAGCTCTGTCAGGCATGACGGGTCTCTGCCCGATGTCATTCTTCAGGATCCCTTCGAGCATGCTGGACTTTGCACACATTCCAGTTTCTGCTGAGTAGCTGTTTAAAAAGTGAATGGGAGCACTCTGAGCGTCCTTCGACTGCATTTCATTCCGCTCAGGATGCTCAATTCTCCCAGGATGCTCACTCAGCTCAGGATGCTCATTCCGCTCGGGATGCTCAATTCTCCCAGGATGCTCACTCAGCTCAGGATGCTCATTCCGCTCAGGATGCTCAATTCTCCCAGGATGCTCACTCAGCTCAGAATGCTCACTCAGCTCAGAATGCTCACTCAGCTCAGGACGCTCACTCAGCTCAGGACGCTCACGCCAGTCAGGATGCTCATTCCGCTCAGGATGCTCAATTCTCCCAGGATGCTCAATCCTCCTAGGATGCTCATTCCGCTCAGGATGCTCACTCAGCTCAGAATGCTCACTCAGCTCAGGACGCTCACGTCAGTCAGGATGCTCTCGCCGTTATTATTTAAATAACCAAAGAAGAAACAATAATTCTCTGCAGTCGAGGAGGTTGGGATGACAAAACGGATCGGATACATCGGGTTGGGCCTAATGGGAAAGCCGATCGCCAGGAATTTGATGAAGGCTGGTTATACGCTTATCGTGCATAACCGCAGCCAAGCTGTAGTCGAAGAGCTATGTCAAGATGGTGCCGAGCGCGCTGATTCTCCCCGTTCAGTCGCCGAGATGAGTGATGTCGTCTTCACAAATCTACCTGACACGCCGGACGTCGAGCAAGTCGTCTTCGGGAAAAATGGGATCATCGAGGGCTGCCATAAGGGGATGATCTATATCGATAACAGCACGATCAAACCCGAGACGGCGCGCAAGATCGCGGCGGCGCTGGCAGAGCGGGGAGCGCACGCGCTGGATGCGCCTGTTTCGGGCGGGGATGTCGGCGCGAAAGCAGGGACACTGGCGATCATGGTCGGCGGATCCAAAGAAGCATTCGAGAGTGCCAGGCCTATCTTCGAGGCGATGGGAAAGACGATTACTTACGTGGGCGAGAGCGGCGCTGGACAAGTCGCGAAGGCATGCAACCAAATCATGGTTGCAGCCCAAATGGTTGCAATGGGAGAGCTTCTCTTGCTGGCAGAGAAGACCGGTGTTAATCCGGAGCGTGTGATCGAGGCCATCAGTGGGGGAGCGGCGCAGTGCTGGACTCTGGACAACAAGCCGTCGCGTCTCTTTGATGGGAATCGCTCCCCAGGTTTCAAAGCCTACATGCAGCACAAAGACTTGGGGATCGTGTTGGATACGGCGCGGTCTTACGGAATGCCTCTCCCAGCGACAGCGGTGAATCAACAGCTCTATGAGGCGATGCTCCAGTTAGGGATGCGCGATCTTGATAATTCGGCCGTGATTGGTACACTGGAGGCAATATCTGGAATTCAGCTCACGAGCCGCTAAGCTGGGAGGAGACTCAAAGCCTCGAACCAGAAGGCATTACGTGTTAAATTGATTTATTCAATCTATTGTGAATACGACCAGCCGCTCCGGACCATGAACGCCGATGGTGAGGATCATCTCGACGTCGGCAGTCCTTGAAGGCCCGGTAATCAGCGTGAGCTGGGATGAGGAAACGATCGCCTCTCTGCCTCCGGCGCGGATCCAGTGATCAAACGACGGATAAATGTCCTTTGCTCGAAGAAGCACCATGTGTGTCCGCGGCAGCAGAGACGTGAGGCTTGACAAACCCGCACCCGAGGGCAAGATGACTGTGCCGGTATCCGCAAGCCCGGCCAGGCAGGTCGTGAGACCCACTGGAGCTTGATCCAACCCCGCTAACGTCTCGTATCGAGTATCGCTATCTTCGGAGCGTGGAATCTCTGCTTCCAAAATCTGTATCCCCGCTTCTCGAATACGATCCATGATTGTGATTAATTCCTGGCTTTGCTCACCCCAACCGAGAATCTGATCGGTCTCGATCGAGACGAGGAATTCCGCGACTTTATGCGGCAGTTCCTCGGAAGAACAGTGTACGAATTCACCATCGACCCTCTCGACCTCCTCTTGGAAACGAACGATAAGATCGTCTTGGAGCGGCTCAACCTCTTGTGTCTTTGTTTCCTGGAGCTTCTCGCCGTCTTTGGTTGGGCCATTCCCGGCCGGCTTCAGCCGGTGGAAGCGCGCGTGGAAGGGTTCTGCCGCGAGGGGCGGAAAGTCCCTGGACCTCGTCCAACCTGAGAGCGGTGGCGGTAAACGATAGAGCCAGCCGTCGCGGTTCGGAAAGAAGCGCAGAAAAAATGCGGCGACAGATTGAACCCGTCGATATCTTCCCGGGGAAGCCATCATCCAGGTAAAAAGAGGCATTCCCGCGCGCAACCAGGCGGGCTGGGGGGCAGACTTTATGTATTCTCCTCGAGTGCGAAGGAGCAGCTTGGTGAAGTCGATCCCTGCTGGGCAAACCTCTGTGCAAGCGCCGCAAAGCGTAGACGCTTTGGATAAGTGTCCATATTGCTCAATTCCGAACAAGCCAGGGGATATTAGCGAGCCGATCGGTCCTGGATACACGCTGCCATAGGCATGACCGCCAATCTCGCGGAATATGGGACAAGCGTTTAAGCACGCGCCGCAACGGAGACAGAGCAATGCCTCCTGAAGCTGTGAACGGTGCATCGCCAGGCGTCCGTTATCGACAAGGATGAGATGCCGTTCCTCGGCGCCATCCGGTTCGTCGCCGGCGCGCGGGCGCTGGATCAAGGATACATAACTCGTCAGATTTTGACCCGTCGCCGCGCGAGACAGCACCTGCAGCAGGACGGCCAAGTTCTCCAACGAAGGGACGAGTCGTTCGAGGCCCATGAGTGCGATGTGGACGGGGGGTAAGGTGGAGACCATTCGCCCATTACCCTCATTGGTTACGATGCAAACTGTGCCGGTCTCGGCGACCCCGAAATTCACCCCGGTAATCCCTACCTCTGCAGTCAGAAAATCCTTACGCATGACCCGACGTGCGGTTTCTGTCATCTCGGCGACGTCGGTGGAATGAGGGACATTGAGCTCGCTCGTGAAGGTTTTGGCAACGTCTTCCCGCAGCAGGTGGATTGCCGGAGTGATGATGTGCCCAGGCGCTTCGCCGCGCAGTTGGACGATGAATTCGCCCAGGTCTGTCTCCACGACACGCATGCCGGCAGCTTCAAGCTTTTGATTGACTTCGATCTCCTCGCTCACCATCGACTTGGATTTAACGATCAGGCGGGCATTATGCTCTTTGGCGATCTCCGCCGCAGTTAGAGCTGCAGCGTGTGCACTGAGGGGACCGTGGACCCGGATGCCGTTTTCTTGTGCGTTTTTGATAAATTGCGCCAGAACTTTTTCTAGATTGTCGATCGTCTGCCGGCGGATCTGAGCGGCTTCCTGGCGCGTATGCTCGGGGTTTGGCAGCGTCGAAAACGCTCGCTCGCGCCCGCGCCCCCGCCGCTCGGCGTTCTGATCTAGCGCTTTCTGGAGTGTGGGGTTCGCCAGCGCTTCATGCGCCTTTTTAAGGAATTGCCGCCTCATCGGAGTCCAGGCTCTTTCATGGCGATAATTTGGGCGATATGTGCGCAGCGGATCGACGATCCGCGTCGGCGAAGGCCGCCTTCGATCTGTATCAGGCAGCTGACGTCCGCGCCGACAACGACATCAGCGTCCGACCTCTCGATGGCATCGAGTTTGCGGTTCATCATCTCGCTTGATATTTCAGCGTGGTCGATGGCGAACACACCGCCGAAGCCGCAGCAATCCGGGGATAATGAAATCACTTCGGCTTTCTCGACTTGCTTTAGCAGGTCGAGCGGTTGGGTCTGCACGCCGAGGCCGCGCAGGAGGTGGCACGATGGATGGTATACGATCCGCCCATCAAACGATGCTTGAAATTCCGTGTGACCCAATACGTCGACAAAGAACTCGCTGAGTTCATAGGTGCGAGAGGCGAGCGCCTGAGCGCGTTTCTGCCAGGGAGGATCTTCACGAAACAATTCCAAATATTCTTTACGGATCATTAGGGCACAAGAACCGGAAGGGATCACAACGGGATCGTCTGATCGGGTCAGAATCTCGATTGTGCGCTTGGCCGAGCTTTTTGCATGATCGCGGTATCCGGCGTTATAGGTTGGCTGGCCGCAGCAGGTCTGGTCGGTTGGAAAATGGATCTCCGCACCGGCGAGCGACAAAACTTCGAAGACCGCTTCGCCAACTTGCGGAAAAAGGCTGTCAATCATGCAGGTGATGAAGAGCTGGATGCGCATGGATGTCCTTTTCGATGAGCGGTGGAGGCCCGCAGGGGCATATGGACCGGTTGGATTTATCCTCCGTCGCTATTCGCAACGAACCACGCTGGCGATTAAACGACAGGGAAAACTTTTGTCAAGCTGGGAAAGAGAGATCAGTGTCACAATGGATTTCGCGCAAGCCCCCCGGGCTACTCTAGCTGAGGTGTTTCTCCGTCAGCGGCGAATGAAAAAAAGGTTATCATTGGCAGATCTTATGCAGGATAAGGTGAAGGTACGATATGGTTCACTTAGATGGGATTAAGGCTGTTATCTTTGATTTTGATGGTCTGATGGTCGAGAGCGAGTCGATCGCTTATCAGGTTTGGTGTGAAGTGCTCGGTCAATACGGCAAGAATTTCACGGAAGAAATCTATCACAATGTGATCGGGCGGGGGCCGTTAGAGTCGGTCGAGTATCTGATCGAGGTCCTGGGCCTTCCACTTGCGCCACAGGAGCTACTGGAAACCTACTGGTCGGCAAGGACGGAGAGGGTGTGCCGCGATGTCTCTCCGGCGCCGGGCCTCCTCGATCTGATGCAATTTCTTGCGGATCGGAACTTGGTTTTGGGGGTGGCCTCCAACAGCCCTTCGAGGTACGTTATCGAGGTGCTCGAGGTAATGGGGCTAGCGGTATATTTCGGTTGTGTTCGCTGCCGGGAGGATGTTGTTCAGGGGAAACCGGCTGCGGATGTCTACCTCGCCGCGGCCGCGTGCCTTAAAGTGGGCCACGAGCGTTGCCTGGCGTTGGAGGATTCCCCCATCGGTCTGCAAGCTGCGTTGAACGCGGGCATGCGCTGCCTCGTCGTCCCAAATGAGGATCTGGAGGGAGAGGATTTCTCTGGAGCCGAGGGTCGGTTTAACTCTCTGAGAGAGGTGCTTGCTGCGTTGTCTTGAGATTGCTGAACGTCATCCTTGAATGAGTACTAAATTATCTTTATTAACCCCAGCTAAGGCCGCCATATATTCACATTTAATGCGCAATAGAAAGAAGAGTCTCTTATCAGCTATCGGCAACAATGTCTCGAAATTTCCTTGACCTTTGGAAAGGATCACATCAGCAGAAGCAAACAATTCCTGAAACTCTTCTGTTGTTTCGGGAAGGATTGTTCCCGGGTAGACGCTGCCGCTGGAGATCGTCGTGACCAGGCGATCAAGTCCTACCGCTTTGGCATCCTCCAACGTGGCATCGTTGATGATGGGCTTATCACGAAGGGCTGCCACTATATGCAGGTTCGAGTACTCTCGTTGTAACTCTTTAATAAAAAGCATATCAAAAACAATCTCTCCGCTATTATCACAGATATAAAGAAGTGTTGAAGCATCGTCCAGCGCCTTTTTAAACGGCTCAATATCGTAACGAGCAAAGGGAATGTTATTAAGAGATTGAAGCTCTTTGGTCAGATTGATAGGACCCTGATTGATAGCTCCGAAATCTATGATATTTCCTGCTGCTGCGATCTGGAGGCCTGTTTCTAGTGGTGACTCACTGCCATCAATCTCCTTCTGAAAGTTCTCTGCATAAGCCAATGACAAGGTGTTGGATTTTTCTTTTACACTTGAATAGATGTCAAAATCAAGAGATTCACCAAGTTCTCGAATAACCGCGTCTGCCACATTACGAATAATATGCTGGACTAAAAGCGGAGTTGATTTAGACTTCTCCAGCCCTGCCTTGGCCACGGCGATAACTCGCTTGGTCTGCTCTTCATTAAGTTCTCCAAAGCGAGCCGCCGAGCGTGCCTGGTTGATGACACAGGAATAACAATCCGAGGCGATACCAGTAAAACGTTTTTTATTTTCTGCAGAAGTACTCATATCAAATCTCAAGTTTAATTGTTATGTAACGACTTTGGGCTCATCTGCATAGTTCAGTCCTTCGCGAATTTTCAAGAAGCCCAAACTCGAACCATCAATCGCATACCGCGATTCCCTTGGGGTCGGATGCGGTTGCGATAGGAATGGATGATGGGTTTCGTCACCTGGCGCAACGCGGCGGGAGCCGGGAGCGCTGGTTATTTTCCAAGAATTTCGAATTCATGCGTAACATCGGCTTTTCCGGAAACTGTTGCAGCTACCGAGCAATACTTGGTCATGGATAGTTTGATGGCTTGCTCGACTGCTTTGTCTGTTAAATCGTGTCCGCTTAATAAAAATTTAAGATGAATGTGACGGTATGTCCATGGCGGGTCGGGTTCTTGTTCGCCGCGAATTGTGATGTCTAAACTATCGAGCTGAAGGCGTTTCTTCTGTAGGATGTTCACGACGTCATAAGCGCTGCAAGATGCCAACGAGAGAAGCAATAACTGAGAGGGGCTCATTCCGGTATTGTTCGCTTCATCGTGGGATGAGATGACGATGGAGTGCTTTCCGCTATCTGTACCGATGAATTGCTTGTTGCCGGTCCACTTAACACGCGCATCTTCTTTTTTCATATCTGGCTTCTCCTTATCAGGGGTTAATCTCGATGGATAAATCAACTTCCACCGTTTATTCCAAAGACGACTGCACTTTATTAAACAAGCGATCGAGCCAAACTACACTGGAGTTTCGATCTTCAGGTTCATGCCCGATTATAAAAAAGACCGCCAACGTCGTCGACGGTCTCTGGTCGGGGCGGGCGGATTCGAACCGCCGACCCCTTGCACCCCATGCAAGTGCGCTACCGGGCTGCGCTACGCCCCGAACATGTCCGATTATAGCGCGCCGGGAGGGTTCCTTCAAGGTACGAATAATGGGCTTCCTCGCGACGCCCCACCGCCGGATCACATCATGGTGGATGCTGACAGGGGGATCCTGTGCGGGTTTTTAATGTTTGCTGAATTCAGCCATGATGCGCACGGTATGACGGACGCCGGTTACAAAGTTGTCGATGACGATGTTCTCGTTCGGCGCGTGGATATTCGCCTTCGGGTAGCTGATCCCCGCGGATGCCACGGGAACTTTTAGTTCGTGTATGAACGGGTGATTGGGTCCGGAGCCGGGCGACATCGGCAGGATTCTCTGGGGAACTCCATAGACATCTTCTGCTGTTTCGACGACGAGATGAAGGAAAGGATCGTCGAGGTCGGTCCGGGCTGGATTTTCGCCGGCCAGGTACGTGACCTCCACATCGTGGAAGCCCTCGTTATCGAGATGGTTTTGCAATTGAAGAACGACCTCTTCAGGGTCCTGGTTGGGCACGAGACGGAAGTCAACCTTTGCGCTTGCCAGGGCCGGGAGGATCGTCTTCGATCCAGGTCCCTGATAGCCGGATGTGAGCCCACAGACTGTGCATGTTGGGCTGAATATCTCCTCCCGCAGCAATTCGGCGCCGCCTTCGATGTCCTTCAGAAAACCACTCAGGTCGTAGGTGTTGCGATACTCCTCGGCCATATCTGGGAATTGAGCCATAAGCTCGAGATCACGCTTGCTCGGTGGCAGGACGCGGTCATAGAAACCCGGCAGGCGGATATGTTCATCGGGCCCTTTGAGTGAGTTCAACGCCCATATCAGTCTCCAGGCGGCGTTTGGGAAAATTGAGCCGCCTAATCCGGAATGGGAATCGAGGCCGGCGGATCTTACGTTGAGTTCCACATAGCAGATGCCGCGCAGCCCCGCGACTTGCTCCGGCGTGCCCTGGTGATCAACCCCTCCGAATTCCCAGATGCACGCATCCGCAGCCAGAAGGTCGAGGTTGTCGCTGATGAACTCAGGAAGGTTTGGGCTGCCGATTTCCTCCTCGCCTTCAATCAGGAACTTGATATTGCAGGGAAGGTCGCTCTCGCTCAGTAAAAAGGCGTCAATCGCCGCCAGACGGCAGACGATATGGCCTTTATCGTCGCTCACGCCGCGAGCGAACATTTTCCCATCGCGCAGGGTGGGCTCGAAGGGCGGCGAATCCCAGAGCTCGAGCGGCTCTGGCGGTTGGACGTCATAGTGGTTGTAGAAGAGAAGCGTTCGGTTCGCCCGGCCTTTCCGCTCAGCGTAAACCACCGGGAAACCCTTTGTCGGCAAGATCTGCACTTCGAATCCTCGCGCGAGCAGCAGCTCCGCGGTCAATTCGGCACACTCGACCATGCCGATATTTAGCGTAGCGATGCTGGGTTGGGCGCATAATCGACTAAGATCACTCAGGCTTGCCTGCAAATTGCGTTGGATTGTGTCGTCGAGCGCTTTGAAATCTGTCATCGGATAACGTGCTCCTCATCGTTTCTAGGATTATAGTGATGCGCATTAATCTGCCAATGGTTGTTCCTTGATTCGAGAAAGGATTCTATAATTCCCCCCATGGAGGATAGGATGCGAGTACTTGATATCTCTGTTCCAATTAGTCCGGAGCTTCCGGTATGGCCGGGTGACCCGCCGGTTGAACTGGTGCGCATCGCCAATATTGCAGAAGGGGCGAACGCTAACGTCTCCCGTCTTGCCTGTGGGGTTCACGTAGGCACGCATGTCGACGCCCCGGTTCATTTCGTCGAGGGAGCGGCGAGTATTGAATCGCTGCCGCTCGATCGATTGATCGGTAGGGCATACGTCGTCGAGTTTAGCGAAGTCGACGTCATCGACGACAAAGCTTTCGATTCGGCTGACCTACCCGCTGAAGTGCACCGGCTGCTCATCAAAACACAGAATTCAGCCTTTTGGTCGGAAAGCCCGAATTCGTTCCGCGAGGATTTTATCGCCATCGATGCACGCGGTGCACAATGGCTTACGGATCGCGGGGTTCAAACGGTTGGTGTGGATTACTTATCGGTTGCGCCCTTCGGAGATAGCCGCCCCACACATACCATTCTTCTGCAGGCAGGGGTGGTGATCATCGAGGGGCTGAACCTGGCTGGCGTTGACCCTGGATGGTACAGTCTCTATTGTTTGCCATTGAAACTCGTCGGCAGCGACGGTGCCCCAGCGCGGGCGGTGCTCCTGAAAGAGGAGTAGGGCGCCATGCGGTGGAAAGTGAGGAAATAATGTTTACAGGAACGACGCTCATTTATATTCTTGGGATCTTTTGCGTGTTGATTCTACTCTTGCTCGGAATAAGGAAAGCCTCTGGTTTTCGGGCGCGACCTTCGGAACCTCCCCCTTTGGAGCGATTAAATCCGTTGCTTCCCGACGCTCATCTGGATGAAGGTGAGGAGCAGGCTTCTCCGATAAGTGAACAGATTGAGGAAATGGTTCGGAAACGGCTCGCCGAATATCCTGACCTGGCCGGGCAAGTGGTTGACTTCGGCACGGCGGCAGATGGGTCGCTTGAGATCTGGATCGCCGACAAGCGCTATACAAGTGTGGATGACATCCCCGATGTACGTGTGCGCGATGCAATTTCGGAAGCCGTGGAGGTATTCAATCTCTAGGTGGGTTAATGGCCCGTATACGATGAACCCGCGAAGTGAAATTAACTTGGCCGGGATCTTCCCTCCGATCTCAACGCCGTTTACAGAACAAGGCGAGATAGCCTTCGATCACCTGTCCGCCAATCTATCGCGCTGGAACGAAATGCCGTTGGACGGATATGTCGTGGGAGGGTCGAACGGTGAATTCGTGTCCCAGTCGTTTGAAGAGCGCGTGGCCGTGGTCAAGGCTGTCCGCGAAGAGATGTCCTCTAACCATCTATTGATCGCCGGCGCGGGGATGCATTCGACCCTGGAGACCGTGGATCTCGCACAGGCGATGGCGGCTGTTGGCGCGGACGCAGTGCTGATTGTGACACCGAGTTACTATAAATCGAAGATGGATCTGCGCGCATTGCGCGGCCATTATTACGCAGTGGCAGATGCCTCCGGCGTGCCGGTGATTCTCTATAACGTTCCCGCGAATACCGGTGTGGATATGCCCGCGGGGACGATTCTCGAGTTGGCGCAGCACGCGAATATCCTCGGCATTAAAGACAGCTCAGGTGACCTGGCGAAGATGGAGTCGGTGATTAATGCGGCTCCGGATGGTTTCCAATTGTTGGCTGGTTCGGGCAGCTTTTTTCTGCCTGCCCTCACCATCGGCGCCGTTGGGATCATCGCTGCGTTGGTGAACATCGCCGCCGCCGATCTTGCCCGGATTCAGTCGCTCTTCAGGGATGGGAAGCTCAGCGAAGCTCGAATTCTGCAGCAGAGACTGATCGAGCCAAACAGCGCAGTCACCTCGCATTTCGGTGTGGCAGGACTTAAAGCAGCGCTCGATCTCTTGGGATTCTATGGCGGACCGGTCCGCTCTCCTCTGCAGCCGCTCATGGCTGATGAGCGGGAAGAACTTAGAAACATCCTTGTGCGCGCTGGTCTTCTCTCCACAACCAGTTAATACCCGTCAATCCTCTCTCGACAGTTAGAGTTGCCCCGTTTGTTCCCAGGATTTGAGCAGATCTTTGTATTCAGGATCTTCATAGCGAGAGAGCTGGAACCACGGTGCGTAGGGGGGCAGATCGCTGCCGGCGATATGTTTGCTGAGAAGCTCGCCGCATGCAGGTGAAGCCATCAGACCGAAGCCGGAAAGTGCGCCGATTATCCAGGCGCCGTCAAGGCTGAGGGGCCCCACAAGGGGACGGTTTTCTTCCGTCTTTGTGTAATAGCCACCATCTAACCAGGGTTTGGGAGGACGATCAAAGTACGTCTTCAATGCCGGTAGCATGCGCGCCAAACCCCGTAAAGCGATCTCAGGATAATTCGAATCATAGGTAATCGGAAAACTTGGCTGGACCGGTTTGGTATCGTAGGTCCATAAGATCAGCACAATGGGGCTGTCCTGGGGGCCTTCCGGCCTTGCATGGACACCCTCAGGGAAAGTTTCGAGCAGATACCGCGTTTCATCATCATCCGCCAGGATCGCTCGTTCCTCCTCCCGCCATGACAGCTTGAGCTCGTCTGACCAGATTAGCAGCGGGGCTTTCCGGGGGAAGACCCCGAGATGATCGTTGATGGAAACCTTAATATGCAGTTCTGAAAATACCGGCAGATGCTCGTTGAGAAGGACTCCAACCGGCTTTATAAAGGGTCCAGCGGCATTGACGAAATTAGGGGTGTCGATACGGATTACACCCTGTTTCGTCCGTGCCTGGACCGCTTGAACGCGTCCTCCCCGTTGTTCGACGCGGTCCACACGTCCCTCGACGATCTGCACCCCATGTTGGCGAGCTTGCTCGAGCATAAGCATCCCCAGCTGCTGAGCTGAGAACCAACCGGCACGACGAGGATGGATGACGGCGACGGTATCCTCGCTCAAGTAGGGGAA
>DAOWMX010000113.1 GCA_030642885.1 Anaerolineales bacterium
CCACATACAACCAACAACCCCTCACCAGCGTGGGAAGAACCACGATGTACGTCCCATGAGCGTTGCTAAGAGTTCATTAGAGACGTCTCCTTGAGACGTAAAGCCGAATCGATAGTTGTCAGGGGGTGTGGCTCCACGCTGCGCTTCGCGCAGCACTCCGTAGGAGCCTTGAGTGCTTTGCGAGGGCAGACTACTGCACCCACGTCCCCCGATAGGAGGGAAGAAAAGGAAAAAGCGATTCATCACATCTGCGGGTTCCGGCACAAAAAGGTCCATCAATTAATGCATCCGCGTTTATGTCATCTTTCCACAGTAAATGGAGGGGAACCGACAATATTAATATCATCACGCTAGCCTTTCGCTGCAGACTCTCCATAAAAACCCGATCTGAACCTATCGTCCAACAAATAAACCGCGGGCGCCTCCGAATGCGTCTGCGGTTCTTTCAACATCGATCCTGCAGCAGTTATATTTATTCCGTTGGCAGATCCTGCGGCCTGAAAGCATCTGGCAGCAAATCGCCAACCGTCGTCTCAAGCGTCGGTTCACCTTCTCCATTCACGGTTATAACCAGCGTATGTAGCCCGAACTCCGATAGCACCTGGCGGCAAGCTCCACAAGGAGATCCGCCATTTTCCGTCGCCACAACGATGGCTTTGAATTTCTTATGACCACGGGAAATGGACTTGAACACCGCATTTCGTTCAGCACACATACTAAGGGGATAGGATGCGTTCTCGACATTTACACCATGGAAAATATCCCCCGACTCCGTAAGAAGCGCAGCACCTACCGCGTAATTTGAATAGGGTGCATAGGCGTACTGCCGAACTTCCAAGGCTCTCTGGATCAATTCAGCTTTTTCTTCTTGCGTGATTTCCATTTTCTTCCGACTCCGTTTCACCACTTTTTAGCACATTCGCCCGGATTTTCCGGATCCGCCGCCCTACGACCTGCTCAACGACGAGATGAAGACCCCCAACGTCCACAGTTTCTCCCACGACAGGCACCTTGCCCAACTCACTATAGATCAAGCCGCCAAGTGTTTCGCTGGTTTCCTTGGGCACGCGGACTCCGGTGATTTGATTCACATCATCGATGTCAATCCCCCCACTGAAGGTGAAAACCCCTTCATCTACCTGCTCATAAGCAAGTTCTTCAGCAATATCATATTCGTCAAGGATTTCACCGACGATCTCCTCAACGACATCCTCGATTGTGACAAGCCCAGCTGTGCCACCGTACTCATCAACGACCACGGCTATGTGCACGCGCTTTGCTTGCATCTCTGCCAGCAGATCATCGAGCACCTTCGCCTCAGGGACGAAATAGGGTTCACGCAGGAGATCAGAGATTGTTTTATCCAGCTCTCCCCGCTGCCAGGAAGCGAGCAAATCCTTGATATATATCAGTCCGACGATATTATCAATCGAACCACTAAAAACTGGGGCGCGCGAATGGCCGGTGCTCAGGAATATCTCCGTAGCTTCCTTCAATCTTGTATCTTTCTCAAAGGCGATGATGTCAATGCGTGGGACCATGACTTCGCGAGCCAGTGTGTTATCGAGTTGGAAGATGGAGTAAATCATCGCTTTCTCTTCTTCCTCTATCACCCCCTCCTCTTCACCGGCATCGACCATCGTCATAATCTCTTCTTCGGTAATCAATGGGAAAGGGCGGTCTCCACCGCGGTTGGAGGCACTGCTCCCCAAATGTAGGAGCACCCAACCTATGGGCGCGAACAGGAAAACCGTTCCAGCGGCAAGTGGCGCAAGACGTACCGCCCACCGCTCCGGTTCACGTAGAACCATGCTCTCCGCAAGGAATTCGAGCAACCCAACCAAGAGGCCGGTGCCCATGAGAATAGCGGCGATAATGCCAATCCCGGAAATGACGCTCTCGAACTGGACCGGTAGGAAAGTGATTAATGCCACACCCATCACGAGAATACGAGTAAAAGTAAGCGCGGTGCGCATAGCTAGGATCAAGCGATGTGCCTCAGAGAGGACCCTAACGGCCAAGCCGGCTCGCGGCAAACCTTCCTCTTCGTAAGTATTAAGCTGCGAGAGGCGGCTGTTTACAAAGGCACTACGAGCTGACGCCAGAAAGACATCCAGGATCAGCACCACGGCAAGACCGATGAGGCCGTAACTTAAATTAATCATGGTTATCCAATTTCCTAATCACGCGGGCGGGAACTCCCGCGGCCAGGCTCCAGTCTGGAACATCCTTCGTTACAACAGAGCCAGCGCCTGTGCGTGCCCCGCGTCCGATTTTGAGCGGAGCAACGAGCATCGTATCGCTGCCGATGAATACGTCGGCTCCGATGTCTGTATGATTTTTATTTTTCCCATCATAGTTGCAGGTGATCGTACCCGCTCCGATGTTGGTGTTTTCGCCAATGTGCGCATCGCCGATGTAGGAGAAGTGCCCCAGCTTAACCCCAGGCTCAAGCCGACTGTTTTTCACCTCGCCGAAATTCCCCATATGCACACCGCGGCATAGGTGTGCGCCTTCACGCAGATGAGCGAAGGGTCCGATCTCAACTTCTTCTTCTATAATCGCCCCCTCAACAACCGAGGCTTCGATTTGCGATCTGTTCCCTACAACTGAATTGCGGATTATGCTATTGGGCCCGATACGACAGTCCTCGCCGATGCTCGTGCTACCTTCGAAATGAGTGTTGGGATGGACCACGGTGTCCTGTCCGATCTGCACATCAAAGCCGATATACGTCGTTTCCGGATCGAGTATTGTCACGCCTTCTTCCATCCATCTGCGGTTAATTCGCAACCGCATGGCGTGTTCGGCCTCTGCCAGATGTTCGCGGGTATTTATTCCGATAACCTCGTCTGGACTTGTAACGCTGACACTCTCAACCGTTTGGTCCTGCTCGACAGCGAGGGAGACCATATCCGTGAGGTAATATTCGCCTTTCGTTGAGAGCGGGAGCTTGGGGATGTTTTCCCACAACCAATCGGCGCTGAAAACATAGGCGCCGACATTCAATTCGCGGATCGCGCGCTCCTCTGGCGTCGCATGAAGCTCCTCAATGATCCCCTGTATCTTCCCCGATTCATCGCGCTTAATCCGCCCGAAACCTCGCGATTCCTGCACCTCAGCGGTCAGGATTGTGAGTGGACCAGAGTTCTCACTCTGACAGGTGATGATGCGTTCGAAGGTATCCGGCCGAAGCAGCGGCATATCCGCATGCGCAACCAGGATTAAATCGGTCTTTCCCTCCAGGGACTCTCGAACCTGCATGACCGCGTGCCCCGTCCCAAGACGCTCGGTTTGCTCAATGAAGATGCATTTACCATCAGCCTGGCGCTGCACTTCATCACTCTCAGGGCCGACAACCAGGTATGGCTTCACCTTCGTTGCCTGGCTGCAAGCTTCGATCGACCAATCAATCATGGGAACGCCGGCAAGTGGATGGAGAACTTTTGGAAGCCGCGATTTCATTCGAGTGCCCAGACCAGCAGCCAGAAGTACTGCCTCACACTTCATAATTCTCTCCTCCTGGATTTCTGGATGCAAAGACGACCGTCCAGCTTCGAGCGCTCAACAGGCGATCCAATGAAAATAACTTTATCAAGTGAGATCTCTCTAATGGGGGGTCGTCGTCTTCTACTGGGTTCAATTTCTTTTGTCAATCGTTGGCTGGGGCGCCAGGATTCGAACCTGGATCCTCGGATTCAAAGTCCGGTGTGCTGCCGTTACACTACGCCCCACTATTCCCGCTTCGAGGCGGGTGTCACGAATTTTATCACATGCGCCAGATGAGCCACAACGAGAATGGTTTTGCTTCATCTAACGCGAAGTGGAAAATCATTGTTGTGGATGATGATCACCTAAAAGCCATTGTAACTGAATTGGCAGGGGTAAAACGCTCAGTCTGCGTCCTCTGGGAGTATGCCCTCATCGAGGGCTTCCTCGTACGTCAGCATATCTCCATTCTCGCTCTTCGTTTTGGGCGCATCCGATACCGCTTTATCCCAGAATTCTTCTGCATCTTTAGGATCGATTTTTTCCGCTTCTTCACTAATGTCCTTTTTTTCATCTTCCATAATCGCTCTCCCTATCCGAAAGCCGGTCTTCAGGAGTAAATCAAGGATAGACCACCCGCAGCGGATAATTCCAGAATGATCTGCGGTACTTTCATCGTGAGGATTGTAGCAGGTGCGTCAGGTGTAAGCAATTGCTCTTGGCGAGCCGCACACACCTCCGTGTACTGAAATGGGCGCACACGAGTTCAGGCCATATTCCTCTCTTAAAGTTTATGGATTGGAGGGGATGTCATCTAAAACGAGCTGTGGGAACAGCAGATTCTGGATTCAGCAAGCGCTGCTATCGCCCCCCGCGCGTATCTCCCGTACGTTCAAAACCAGATGGAGGTGGTAGAGACGTAGCATGCTACGTCTCTACAAAGAGGTTGAAAGGAGCGCAGTGCCCCCACGTCTCCCTGTCTTGTCATTTCCGCTTCGCTGCAAGAGTGCTGCGCGAGGGGCTAGTTATGCAATCCAACTACGCCCAAGTTCCAAAGCCGGGCACTGTTCAATCTTCTCCGGATTGCGTTTCAATGGAAAAAAGAGTCCCAGATAAAGAAGTCTCATCCTTCTCGAATTTGGATGGAACTGAGAGCATGACGTTTGATCCGGGGGGGGTGCTCCATGCTCCGCGAGGGGAGTGGTCCCTTGACACTTCGGCTTAGTTTATCCTGAGCGAAAAAAATTGGAGCCGAAGGGCTCAGTGCAGGCGAGCTCGGGATGATAAGTCCCCCACAGTCCCCTCACGTGCATTCCCGACTCAGAGTGATTGGGGGATTTTGGGGGGAGAAAAGAAAATCATAACCTCTTCATTAGGTCGATCACTTCGTTCACTCGCGCAAACATCAAAGCGCAGGTAAAGCCAGAGACCGGAAGCAGAGCTTCCGCACTCCACAAAAACCAACAACCCTTCACCTGCGTGGGAATTACCATAAGGTTTATCCCATGAGGGCAGATGAGTGTTCCTTTTTGCATTATTAGTTTGAGTTGAGAGCTTGATGTTTGATCCGGGGGGATAATAGGGGGGAAGAAAAGAAAATCGTCACATCTGCGACGGTCGATCTATTCGTTCATTCGCGCAATCCTCAACCGCGATCAGGGCTCGAGAGAGGTGCTTCATGTCCTGCTTCCGATTCATACAGCCAGCAGCGAATGCTGTGTTCGGGACTGAAAGGCTGCAGCGAAGGGAGTTTCAGCTCACAAATTTTTAACCCGTACTCGATGCGCTCTTTGCAGCGAGGCGCATACCGGCATCCTGTGGGGAGATTTCCTGGATCCGGCGGTGAACCCGGGATTGAAGTAAGCGGCCCTTCATCCAATCCACTCGGGATGGAGACGAGTAAGCCTTGTGTATAAGGATGGAGTGGTGTTTCGTAAAGCTCCTCTACTTCTGCCTGCTCGATGATTTGCCCGGCGTACATCACGGCGACAAAGTCTGCCATCCCGGCGATCACCGCCAGATCATGTGTGATTAAGAGAATCGCCGTCGAATGCTCCACTCTCATCTCGCGCATTAAATCGAGGATCTGAGCCTGGATCGTCACATCGAGTGCTGTCGTAGGCTCATCAGCGATGATGAGTTCCGGTTCAAGAGCGAGCGCCATGGCGATCATGACCCTTTGCGCTTGACCGCCGGAAAGTTCATGCGGGTAGGCATGGACACGATCTAAAGGGTCAGGGATTCCAACAGTCTCGAGGAGTTTTACAGAACGGTCGAAGGCAGCTTGGCGTGATATTCCATAATGCACCTGGAAGATCTCCGCGAGCTGCGAACCAACCGTGAAAACTGGATTCAGACGTACTTGAGGATCCTGAAATATTAAACTGATCCGTCCACCGCGAATCTGATTCAATTCATCTTCCGCTAGCGCAACCAGGGATATTCCATCGAAAATAATATCCCCGCCCATGATTTTCCCAGGCTCATCGATCAAGCCCATAATTGACAGTGCCGTCACGGTCTTGCCGCAGCCCGATTCGCCGACCAAACCGAAGACCTTCCCCCGGAAGATCTCCAGATCCACTTCATCGACGGCACGTACGACTCTCCCATCGACGAAGAAGTGGGTTTTCAACCCCTCCACCTTGAGAAGAGACTGCTTTGCGTTGGGTTTTTGGCTTTGAGACATTAAATGATTTCGCTGCTTATTGTATGAATTGGAGATTGCTTATTAACATAACCCTGTCCAAGCCAAGGATCTCCACTCTGGCCTAATAATTGACCTCGCGACCCAGGATCATAAGGGCAAGAGAGACAGCCCTTCCCGATTGCTCCAGTTTCTCCGCGGAGATGGTGTCGATCGTGTCCGTCTTCATCCGCGAGGTTGCTTCCCAACCTTCCCAGGTTACACCAATGCGCGGCGCTTCTTCGCCTGAATCGCGGGCGCTCCCTATCTCAAAGACCACGCTCATGTCCACACTTTCTCCGCCGCGGGTTGTACTCACACCTGCGTGACGCGCGGCATCTTCGAATAGATTTGCGAGACGCAAACTGCCGCCGGTCAGCAGTTCTAACCCCTCGCCATTTCCCGAGCCGAGCCCGCGCAGCTCGATGATAGCTTCGATATCGAAAGCGGATGAAAACCCGTGCTTGGCTTGCAGCAGTTTGAAGACCTCAGGCGGCAAGACGGATTCGCCCCATTCTAATCCCTCCCCACTATACGCCACAAAGAGAAAAGTCCTATAGGGCTGATAACCCGAAGATTGCATCGTCTGGATGACCTCTAACATCAAAGCCACGCCGCTGGCGTTATCGTTCGCCCCCTGAAATATCTCGCCATTTGGGCCAAGCGGGGCGCTGTCGTACTGCGCCAATACGACGATCAATTGGTCATCCATCTGATTCTCTGCCAGTCCCGCTGTTCCTGGCAGATGTCCGATGACATTCCAGGCAGGTTCATTTTCAAGGACTGTCCCTTCGACGCTCATTTCGACCACAGTTCCAGTTGTAAAGGATACAAGCTCCTCTGTTGCGGAGTCCTCCGCTATCTGGCGCAATCCATCGAGATCATGCTCGGAATTTCTCAGGATTTCAACTGCCACTTCCTCTGTGATCCATAACATTGGGGAATCTTGGCCTACCTGACGATTGGTTCCGAACATTGAATACATAGGATCCCGTGGCGAGAGTGTGTATCTTCGCTCGATATCCAAAGGATCATCGGCGATAACCAGAACCCCTTCATGCGGTATCACCGTCATATAGTTAGCTTCTAAAGCTGTGGACACCATGACAATTTCA
>DAOWMX010000119.1 GCA_030642885.1 Anaerolineales bacterium
CAGTCAGCGACGAAACCTATAGTGATCGCGTTAATGGGCGAGGAACTTATCGCACATGCCGCCCGGCTCTTCAGGGGCGCACGCATTCCCGATTATCGATTTCCGGAGCGTGCAGCCTCTGCAATGCGTGTGCTCTACGAACGCTCAACCCAGCTTATTAAGCCAGCCGAAAATGTGATCGTGTTCGACGATGTCAAGCAGGAGGAAGTAGAGTCCACCTTGAAAGAGGCCAGTTCTGGAGCGGATGGATTCGTGACTGCCGACGTCGCGGCGAGGATCGTCAACGCCTATGGGATTCTTATCCCTAAACACCAAGAAGTAACCAGTGCTGAGGGTGCCGCGAGTGCCGCCAAGGAGATCGGTTTCCCTGTGGCGCTTAAAGCGGATTCGTATGACCTAACCCATAAATCCGATGCTGGAGCGGTCTCGCTGGATTTAGAAGATGTTGCAGAAGTGGAGGAAGCCTATCGTTCCGTTTTGCGTCGCGTGCGCAGTTCGGTTCCGCGAGTCGAGGTGCAGGGAGTTATGGTGCAGGCCTACGTCCCGACGGGGCAGGATGTGATCGTCGGTTTTGTGCGCGATCTGCAATTTGGACCTCTATTGATGTTCGGCGCCGGGGGTACGGAAGTCGAGGCGTTGAAAGATGTCTCTTTCGCCCTCGCTCCGCTGAGCCGTACCGAGGCGGAAGAAATGGTTGACCAGACATGGGCTGGTCGACGCTTGCGAGGCTATCGAAGCACTCCAGCTGTAGACCGAGAAGCGGTGATCGAAAACCTTCTCCGCATCAGTCAACTAGCGCAAGAGAACCCTCAGGTATTAGAGCTTGAAATTAACCCTCTCCGTGTACAGGAGGTGGGGTGTGGCGCGCAGGCGATCGATGTCCGCCTGCGTATGGGTGAATGATAACCCGCGTTTCCTTTGCTGCTCGGCAAAACTTTATCTAATGGGGGGAAAACCAACAGATGGGAAACGAACCATTTTTATTTGACGAGCAAATATATCATATGATATATTTATTACAGGTTCTATATCTAGTGATATTAAAAGGAGGTCACATTGGCGCGCGAGGGGATGGAATATAGGTATGGTTACAAGCAAGGAAGAAGTCGCAAAGTTCTTGAAATACGCAAAATCCCTAATTGCTTATGAGAGGGTAATTTTCGCCAAGCGGTCGATAAATCTACAAGACATTGTTGACATTGGTCTGACTACGGAAGGTTCTAGGCAGGAGTTATTAAGCCTAACAGTGGAAGAATATTCTAAAGGACCTGAACCAGATCGAGATTTTCCTGGCGATATTTGGGTTTTCGGAAAAGAGATTTTAGGGCACGAAGTATATATTAAAATGAAAATTGATCGTCAAGATGGAATGGAAGAATTGACGTGCATATCATTTCATATCGCAAAACACAAATTAAATTATCCATTTAAAGAAAATAAATAGAGGGCATTAAAATGCAAACAATTTGCCCAAAATGTGGCGAAAACACAATACTAACTTCTAATATCGAGGAACAAGAAATCATTGTTCGTGGTGATCCAATAACGGTTTCTGTGAATACCTTGCGTTGCGAGAATTGTGGAGAAGAATTTTACGATTTTAACGAGCAAGATGACCCAATTGCTCTGGCCTATCTAGAGTATCGACGTAAGAATTCAATGATGCAGCCGCGGGAGATTCGTGAAATTAGATCGCACTATGGGCTTTCCCAGATGGAATTATCTCGTCTACTCGGTTGGGGAGGTGCAACGATAAGCCGATATGAAAATGGGGCGTTACAGGATTTGGCCCACGATAAGGTGCTCCATTTAATCCGGGATCCGAGGAATCTATTACATTTACTTAACGACAATTCAACAGCAATTCAGGGGGAGAAACGTGAGAAACTTGCACGAAATTTAATGGATGCGATTGATGATGGTCAGGGTGAAATCAAGAATTGTTATGAGGAGCTTCTAGGGTCATACACTCCAGATCGTTTTAGCGGTTATAAAAGGTTGAACATTGAGAATATCTTCAACACCATTTTGTTTTATTGTATTGGAGAGGGGGTTCTTAAAACTAAACTTAATAAACTTCTTTTCTACGCTGATTTTCTCCATTTCAAAGATTATTCGGCCTCAATTACGGGTGCGAGGTATGTCCACCTTACTTATGGTCCAATCTTGGATAATTACGAGTTCTATCTCGCGACAATGATCCATGAAGACAGTTCACTAATGATCGAGGAAAAAGAGTTTGGCAATTACTTAGGGGAAATACTTGTTTCAAAAGTATCTCCGGATCTAAGAGGATTTAAAAGTTCTGAATTGAAAGTATTAGCCTCCATCAAGGAATATTTTGATGGCTATACCGCTTCGGATATTAGCTTGAAATCACATCAAGAGAAGGGTTACAAAGAAACGGATGATTTGGATTTTATCTCGTACGAATATGCAGATTCACTAGAGCTATAGCTGAAGTAATTTTGCGGGTGGCGCAGGCTCTTTCTGAATCTATAGGATATGTCCTACAGATCGTCCTGTTGAATCAACAAGTAGGCTTTGGCGATCTCAGCGGCGATGCGTGCATTATTGCGCAGGAGCGCCAGGTTCGCATGCAGGGTTGCCCCTTCTGTGATTTCCGACAGGCGAGATAAAAGGAAGGGGGTAAGATTTTTGCCGCGTATGGCTTGTTCTTGAGCTTCCTGCTCAACTTGCTGAAGAGCTGAGTTTATTCGTATCGCCGGGATCGCGGCATCCTCGGGGCAGGGGACACAAATCAGGATGCCGGAAGTTTGTGCCTCCCAGATCGCCCGCATTAAAGCGGCCATCTCACCAACAGTGTCCACCCGAACCTGAATCGGCAGGTCGCTCTCTCTCGTGAAAAATGCTGGGAATGTATCTGTTTGCCAGCCGATGACAGGCACGCTAAAAGTATCCAGCCATTCGAGCGTTCTGGGAAGATCCAGGATCGATTTCGCACCTGAACAAACCACTGCGACCGGTGTGCGTGCAAGTTCGGTTAAGTCAGCCGAAATATCTCCACTCAGGCCGTGGTGGACTCCGCCGATCCCGCCCGTAGCGAACACCGGAATTCCGGCCGTATTTGCCAGGAACATCGTCCCGGCTACAGTGGTGCCGCCGCTGGAGTGCGATACCCGCGCTGGACCAATATCTCGTACGCTGATTTTTACGCTATCGGTATTAAGAGCGAGCCGCTCCAGATCTTGTTCCGATAAACCGATGCGAACTTTGCCCCTCAACAATGCAGTTGTTGCTGGAACCGCGCCAACCTGGCGAATTTCCTTCTCCATCTGTCGCGCCAGCTCAAAATTGACCGGTCGTGGGAGCCCGTGAGTGATCACGGTTGATTCAAGCGCCACAATCGCCTTGCCTTCGACGAGGGCGTCTGAGACTTCGGGGTGAAGGGTCAGCCATTCAGGTATTGACGGCATCATCTTTGCTCAGCGCAAAGCGGTTCGAAGTGTTTTCTCGGGGATGTTAGCATCGATGAATACTGGAGAAGCTCGCTTGAACAACTCCCGGCGTTTCGCAAATATTGCGGAAGGAAGACGGTAGTCTGGCGTATGTCATCCATGCCTAAATGGAGCGGATAACAAGCATTGATCCTTCGCTTGTTCGTATCGCACTCATCAAAAATCGTCTCCAAGGACCTTCGGTTCAAGCATCCCTTTAATATATTCAAGGGCACGTTGGAGCTCCGGCTCACATTCGCCGCCAGTATCGATCTCCAGGCGCTTCTCCATCCGTTGGAGTTGGTGATATATCCTTGCCAGGAGTTCGTAACTCCGGTGCTCCACAGGAAGGTCTCCATGACGCCATGTCTGGATCCAGGATTGAAGAAGTTCTGATGCGACTTCCCGATTTCGGAGAGTCCGTTGGCGCTCGATGTACTCGGGCGATCTATACAATTGTACGCGTTGGTGATCTCGCCAGGTTGTCATCAGTGTATGACCTGGACTGAATTGGCCACCTGCATCTTCCTGGACGCTCACCGGGATCTCCCAGGTTCCAACTCCTACCCAAACCAGCTCTAAGCCTTGCTTTCGTAACCGTTCCCTTAATACCTCGGTGTGGAAATGCTCGGTCAATTCACGGCGAGGGATGTGGACGTTCTTGAAATCTTCAATAACTGTTCCCTGCTCGGTTTGTTGTTTCACCGTTGAACGATAGGGCTGCAAGGCAAGGAATTCTTCAAGTGTATGGCGAGCGATGAAATCAATCATCTCATGGCGAAGAACATACGCCAACGCCTGATCCGGGCTGCGCCTCTTCCCTTCCACAACCGGTTGGCCATAGACAAGGCGGCGAACGCTCTCCTCGGTGAATGGATAAGGGGATTTTAAGCTGCGTTCCTTTTCCGCACTGTAGACTCTGAAAAGCATTTGTGCATCACGTGCATAAGCCAAAACCCCATCTCGGGTTGCGGCGCGGATTTCATCAACCTTCACCAAGCGATCCCGCAGGTCGACGACTCCACGCAAACGTTCAAATCCCTGGATGAAGTGTGTGGAACGTGCTCGAGTGGGTGTCGAAGAATCAACCTCGGTTTGAGCTGGATCGATCCCATCCATCGCCAGACCGTACACCCGGGGTGTACCGTCGATGGCCTCTGATGTTGCTGCGTAACCAAGGTGGGTCTGGATGAATCCGGGTCCACCAATTCGCTTGATCGGGTTTGTGGGATTGAGCTGATCTATATCCCCCCGGTCGATCTTCAGGCGAGGGTAGTTCCATCCGAAGAAGGAAGCGAGAAGGTAGCGGATTCCGATCCAGAGCGATTCGAGCTCAAAAAGACCGGCCAGGTATCTGCTGCTCAAGATGATCCCGATGCTAAGACCGAACAAAACTGGAATGAGATAAAGAAGAACCTGTGGATTCAGGAAGGTGGCTATGATGTTGAGAATGGGGTAAAGGAATGGCGGCAGTGACTGGAGTAAGATGAATGGGATTTGGCCGGGGAAGTCGAATGCTACGATGAGCACTAACCAGAACAAGGCAAAAAAAGTACCTGTTAGGAAGAGACGGATCATTGATGCGGTGAGATCTCTCCCGAGAATGAGTTGGACAGCGCTCCGCGCGGTCGCTTTTGATATATCAAGTAGCCGGTCTGAGGCAGAGTTGTTCATGCCACGATCCATCCGTATGACGCTCCCTAATCCTTACCCGTGAGTCTGCTCGCGATTTGGTCTAATTCGTGTAACATCCCGCTGCTCTCGGGCAGCGAATCACTTTGCCCATAAAGGTTGACTGCATCTGTGAGAACCATAGCGAGTGTTTCCGGTAAGCCCGGATGGTTACCCGCTTCTAGTTGGTCGCGGAGCGTAGAAGTTAATTCATGGAATAGAAGGTCATTTACTTCTGCTTCACCCAGATTACGATTTTTTCGAAGTCTTTCCGTCGCTTCCCGTAGGGCTTCCTGAACTTCGCCTGCCCAGGATTCGCGCCACTGTAAGTTGCGTTCATTTTGAATCTCCGGTGGCAGCTGCAAATCTGTCACTTTTAAGTCAAGCACGCGGATGCCACGCGAAATGAGAATCTCTAACTCGCGGGGTATATCTGGGCCTTCTCCTTCTTGCGCTGATGGAGCTGTTACCGATGGTAGAGCAAGTCGCGCGTAGATGGCGCTGGCAATCTGCTTCAGCGGGGGAGTCTGAGTTTTATCTGCCTCAATCAGGGCGTTGAGCGTCCATTGCTTCATTTCCTCACGCCAGAGGTCAATCAAGAGAAGCAGCGGCATATCCTTCCATGAGACTTCCTCGTACTCACCGAACGCATGCCCATAGACGGCACGCTCGATCGCTTCCAGGTTGACCTCGTAGGGAGGAGCGTCAGCCGTTCGTCCTTCCCGCGGTTCAAGCAGATGCCCAGGGTCGATCATAAAGGTGATGGACAAATCCGCGGATACGGGAATTCCATCTTGTGTGACTGCCATCGAATTGAGGCTCTCTGGGGTTTGATCCTTTCCAGCGGCTGGGATTGAACCCTGAATATTTACTTCCTGGCGACGTAGGTCGATGGCCTCCGCCAGCCATTCACCAGGTTCTGTGAAAACGATTCCAGGTCCTGCAGCCCGTGTGAACGCCGTATCTGTTCTAAAGACTGCAGCGCTTGCGTAATCGATGAGGATGACACCGGAACCTCTTCGGGTACGCTCGCCGAAAGCCTCGATAACTGCTCCGTCTCGAACGAAGGAGACCGGTCCACGTTCACCCAGAGCATGCCCTAGTAGACGGAGAAAAGCATCAAGCCGTTCTTGGATGGAACCGACAGGCAGGATGAATTGAGACGTAAGTGCGAGGAATGGGATTAATGTTATCAGAGCTAAGTCTAGTAGAATAAGAGTGGAACGCAGCGTAATTGTTTCCTCTGCAGGGCTGACAAATTCAATGTGAGCCGTTAGCCACGCGAGGAGGATGATCAATCTTAACGCTGCGAATAGGGTTGCTCGGGGGCCGGCTGTAGAGGAAATTGCGAACCGTATCGTGAACGCAATCAAGCTGATAAGCGCTGGAATTGCCAGAAGCAGGACGAGCGTGGATACTAACCGCGGAAGTTGAGGGTCCGTGACCCGGCCATAGAGAAACACAGTAAGAGCGACCGCAAGCAGCGTGCAGGCAAACAATATGAAGAAGGGGCGCCTATGGAGGGATACTTTTTCCATTGTTTCGAGATTGTATCCTAAAGGAGTTTCAAGGCAAACTTATAAGGGGTTCATTCAAGATCGTGTTGCGGCTTGTCAAGAGGCGTCATTGGCGATAATGTAGAGGCCACGAAACCGAAAACTAGTGGGAGTGGATATGGTAACAAGACAATCGGAGTTGATACGTGTGTTGGAAACAATTGCCGAGGAGCTCCCGGATCCACTCTGGGTTGCCTTGGTGGACGACGATGGTTTGCTGGTGGCTTGTGTCCCATCTCAGCCG
>DAOWMX010000046.1 GCA_030642885.1 Anaerolineales bacterium
CCTCTTTGCGCCCTGTCTTTAAAGAAGACGGGGTGGTTACAGCGGGAAACAGCAGTCAGATAAGCGACGGCGCTGCGGCGCTGCTCCTGGCTTCCGCCGACGCCGTCCGCGAATACAATCTAAAACCTTTGGCGCGCATTGTAGCGCGTGCTGTCATCGGCTCCGACCCGGTGTTGATGCTCGACGCACCCATCCCGGCGACGCAAATGGTGCTCTCTAAAGGGGGGATGGCTCTCGACCAGATCGGTATTGTTGAGATTAATGAAGCGTTCGCTTCCGTCGTTCTGGCCTGGTTTGAGGAATTTCACGCTGACCCAGAGAAGGTCAATCCCGATGGGGGCGCCATTGCCCACGGGCACCCGCTTGGCGCAACCGGGGCAGTCTTAATGACAAAACTGCTTCATGAGCTCGAGATGTACAACACTCGCTACGGATTGCAGGTCATGTGCATCGGGCATGGCATGTCTACAGCGACAATCCTGGAGCGGCTTCAATAGGACTTTGCGAATATATCTCTTCTCGAGAGCTGATGAGGATCGTTCTCGACTTTGTGGCTATGATCAAAGGAGAAAAACCACTGCGCCGCTAATCAAGCCTGCTAGAACCACGAACCCGAACGCACGTGAAACCAGGCGTTTCAACCGCGGGGTACCCAAGACCATCGCCATTACGGCTTTCGCTATTGTGTTCATGATTGTCGCCAGGATGATGGCTATAGCCGCAACCCGTGCATCCAACATACCCTTCACTGACAGGTTAGATACACTCAGCGTGATCGAGTCAACATCCGTCATCCCCGCGAGTATGCTGGCAATATAAACGCCCGCGCTGCCAAAATACTCGTTGGCAGCCTCGACCGCTACGAGGACGACGGCGAAAACAAGTCCAAAAGTAATGGCTGTTTTTAACCGCAGCGGGTTGGATAATTCAACGCCCCCATGATCAACGTTCTCTTCTGCGCGCCCGCGGCGCCATAATATGTAAAAGGCGATCACGCCGGCAATAAGCATCGCTGCGAGAGGGACAACAACCTGGCTCACCAATCCAGGGTTCACAACAGCTACTTCAATCAGCACGCGCGGGAACATCACACAGGATGCGAGCAGGATTCCCTGCGCTAATACTGTTGAAAGCCCCGCATTCGTTTTGCTCCTCCCGGCGAAGCTCAATGTTGTGGCCGTGCTGCTGACCAAACCACCCAGGAGCCCGGTGATGCCAACGCCCCGTTCTGGTCCAAGATATTTCATCAACACATAGCCCAGGAAGCCGATCCCGGAAATGAAAACAACGAACAGCCAGATCTGGAAGGGATTTAGAACCCCGAAAGGACCAAATCCTTCGTTGGGGAGTAGGGGCAGTACAACTGCCGTTATGATGGAGAACTCCAGCGTTGCCCGCAGGTCCTCGGCGCTCATGCGTCGAGCAGCTCCGTGCAACCGCGGTTTCAAAGCCAGGATCAGCGCCGTGATTACCCCGAGCGCTGCTGCAACCGCCGGTTGGTTCCATATCATCATTGCCCCAAAAAGCGGCACCAACAGCGCAGTTACCTCGGTGGTGATCCCATCTTCGACACCCCGCAACGACGATGCCAGCAGACTCGCCCAAAGAAGAAGGATCAGCCCCAAATAAACTGTTATAAAGATAAGGGGACCATACTGGTCCGTGAGAAAGGCCGCGACCGCCCCCAGGAGCGCCATTAATGCGAAGGTTCGGATCCCACCAAATTCCTGTTCACCGCTACGCTGTTGGACAAATTCGCGCTCCAACCCAATCAGCGCTCCGATGAGCAGGGCTGCTGCAAATCGCCACCATGGTTCCAGGTTGAGTAGCTGCGTTATCAAGGGGCACCTCTCCAGAAAAGAACTTTGCACTTTGTTGAATATTGAGTTAAACCAAGTCCAGTATACTGTTTAGGCCATTTCTGTTTTCGCGGAGTGGTTCAAAGAAAGGCAATACACCCATGGAAAGAGTCGCCGCCGTACAAATGAGACCCGAGTTACTTAAAGTCGAAAAGAACCTTCAATCCATCCTCCTCAGCTTCGAAGAGGCAGTCACTGCCGGAGCCAAGCTGGTTGTCTTCCCTGAATGCGCTCTCTCTGGCTATGACTTGAGCCTGAATGAGGCGCAGGCTGTAGCCGAGAGCATCCCCGGTCACCTTAGCGAGCGCTTATCACAAACCTGCAAAGAACTGGACGCGACGATCATGGTAGGAACTCTTGAAAGTGACGGTAGCGGTCGTATATTCAACACCGCGCTCGTCACCGGACCGGATGGAATCCTCGGCCGATACCGGAAAACTCACCTGCCCCACCTTGGCATTGATCGCTTCCTCGCCTCCGGCGAGGAGCTGCTCCCACCGATAAAGACCCCTATCGGCCGGGTGGGAACGCTCATCTGCTATGATCTGCGTTTCCCTGAGCCCTGTCGTGCGCTCGCCCTCATGGGCGCCCAGATCGTATTAATCTCCACCGCCTGGCCCAGCGCCGCCACCCTCTACCCGGATTTTGTCGCCCGGACTAGAGCCGCCGAGAATGGCATCTTCCTCGTAGCCGCCAATCGTATCGGGGAGGAGCACGGGGCGCGCTATCTGGGTCATAGTCTCATTATCGGACCAGACGGTGAAGTTCTAGCACAAGCCGGCGGAGAAGAAGAAATTATCCTTTACGCCGATATTGACGCCTCACTCAGTGATCAGAAACGGCGCATTTTCCTCGCCGGAGAATATGAGCTCGATATTTTCAACGACCGGCGCCCCAAACTCTACGGCGAAATCGTAAGATAAAAAATACTAGCCAAGAGTTTTAATCGCCCCCGTCTATTCAATGCGGACGGGGGCGTTCTGTTAACACAAGGTGATTCTTATCCTGCGATCGATTCCTATGTGGCTCGCGCAACCTTCAGTTGGATGCCCATCAGCCATTTGCTTACCTCGGCGACAATGGCGGGGACAAATAACAAAGGTAGCACGATCTGCCATTCAGCCCAACCCAGAGGAACGGTGTTGAAAATAGGTTGAAGGAAGGGAACATAGATAACGGCGAGTAATAACAGCAGCGATGACGCCACCGCATAGAGCATCCATTTGTTGCTGAAAAGTCCGATCTTATGTAAGGGGTAACGCTCCGAACGTACGGTGAACGCCCGCAGGAGTTCGGAGAAAGAAAGTGTGACGAAGGCCATCGTCTTCGCCTCTTCCGGAATTCCGGGATAAAGTTGGATACCCATCCAGTATGCATATAACGTGACGCCCGCTATGGCGATGGTCTGGATCCCAATGCGAGACTGCATTGAGCGGTTAATTACTGGCTCGTCAGGGGGCCGCGGGGGTTGACTCATAATATCCGGATCCCCTTTTTCCATCCCCAATGCGAGTGCGGGGGCGCCATCTGTGATCAAGTTAAGCCACAGGAGTTGAATAGGTGTCAGGGGTGAGGGGAGACCCGCCAAGATGGCGAGAAAGATAACTGCTATTTCTGCCAGGTTGCAGGATAGTAAATAAAAGACAAACTTTCGAATGTTGCTATAGATAACTCGTCCTTGCTCGACGGCATCGACGATGCTGGCGTAATTGTCGTCTGTAAGGACCATGTCCGCCGCTTCCTTAGCGACATCCGTTCCGGTAACACCCATTGCCACACCGATATCCGCCCGTTTCAACGCCGGAGCATCGTTTACTCCGTCCCCGGTCATAGCGACGATCTCGCCGCGTGATTTCAGAGCGTTGACGATGCGGACCTTATGCTCTGGAGAGACGCGCGCGAAGACATCGGTGGTCGCAGCCTTCTCTTTGAGCGCTGCATCATCCATGTCATCCAGCTGCGATCCTGTCAGGACTCCATGCCCCGTCTGGAGTAAGGAAATCTCTTCGGCTATTTCCTCCGCCGTATCTGGGAAATCGCCCGTGATCATCAACGTGCGAATACCTGCATGGCGCGCCTTCTCTATGGCGGGTTTGGCTTGCGGGCGCGGCGGATCGATCATGCCCATCAGGCCAACGAATATTAAATCGCGCTCGACCTTCTCCGGTGTAGCATCGTCCGGGACATCGGGGTCCACGCGAAAAGCCACTGCTATGACCCGCAAGGCAGAGCGTGCCATGCGAGCATTCGCCTCAAAGATGCGTGCACGGATCTCCTCTGTCATTGGTGCAGTTGTGTCATCCATCTTCTGATATTGGGTGCACAGGTCTAAGATGACGTCCGGCGCACCTTTTATCGCCGCAATCTCCCATTCTCGCAATTCGCTATCATAAAATGGGCTTGCATCATCCGGTTCCGGATCAACGATCTTGTGTACCGTTGTCATCCGCTTGCGGGAAGAATCGAAGGGGATCTCATCGATCCTTGGATACGCTTCCTCAAGTCTGTCCCTGAATGCTCCCGCTTTGGCCGCCGCAATCAATAACGCCGCCTCTGTTGGATCACCGATTACGCGGGGCGCTTCCTCCACATCCTTTGTTGGTTCAGTTTCAATCTGTGCATCATTCGCTAACGTGGCGACCCATAAAACCGTCGTCGAGGCGGGATAATCACGTAATTCCACCACATCTCCATCAATCTTGAAATCCCCGGTTTGAGCAAAACCTCCCCCCGTTATTTCAAAGGTCGTACCATCAACCCACATGCGTTTCACGGTCATCTGGTTCTGCGTGAGCGTACCAGTCTTATCCGAGCAGATCACCGTCGTCGATCCCAACGTCTCGACTGAGGAAAGTCGTCGTATGAGCGCATGGCGAGTGATCATCTCCTGCATACCGAGCGCAAGCGTGATCGTCACAACGGCAGCCAATCCCTCAGGTACAGCTGCAACTGCCAGGCTGACCGCGACCAGGAACATCTCAAGCGGCGGAACCCCGCGAAGATAGCCAACCCCAAACACAAGTGCACACACAACCAGAGCCGCTATCCCGAGTGCCTTCCCGAGCTGATCGAGCTTGCGCTGCAAAGGAGTCGGTTCCTCGTGCACAGCCTGGAGCATGGTCGCGATCATGCCGATTTGCGTACGCATTCCTGTGCTGACAATGACGCCGCTACCGCGCCCGTAGGCAACTACGGTCCCGCTGAAGGCCGTATTGCGGCGATCGCCCAGCGCCATTTCCTGTGTGAGGACGAGAGAAGCATCTTTCGTGACTGGCACGGATTCACCTGTTAGGGCAGCCTCTTCGATACGCAAATTAACCGTCTCTATCAGTCTCAGATCGGCGGGGATAAAATTCCCTGCCTCCAGAAACACGACATCGCCCGGGACCAATTCGCGCGCCGTGCAGGTTTGTCGATGCCCGTCACGTAGAACAAGCGCATCCGGAGCAGCAAGCCGCCTGAGTGCAGCTAGCGCTTCCTCGGCTTTGCGTTCTTGGACAACTCCCAGGATGGCATTCAACACCACAATGGCCAGGATGGCAGCGGCTTCTATGTAATCGCCGAGGAGCGCGGCAGCAAGGGCTGCAACGATGAGAACAATGACGATGAAATTCTTGAATTGCTCGAAAATTAATGAAAACAGAGAAGGTTTTGCGGCTTCTTCAAGCTCATTAGGACCAAATTGCTCAAGGCGCCGACGCGCTTCTTCTTCACTTAGCCCTTGCTTGGGCGATGTTTGGAGCGCCTGAACGATCTCCGTTGCCTCCAACACATGCCAAATATCTTCTCCGTTTACAACAGCTTCAAGGGGTTGTTCAGATGAGGGGATGTCTTCCATAGAATCCAAGTTTTTACTCCATAAAATAATTTCGGGGGGAACTCATACCCCAGCGCGCGAATTATAGCACGTTGGCCTCTGTATTCTGCTGACGACAACAGCACAACTAGCCGACAAGCTGACCCGCGCGAATGTCCATCGTTTGGTTGGTGTTTAAAGCTCTCCTCCAAATTGTGTGGGTGACCAAACGGATTGTCCGCTCAACCCCAAGCCATTCTTAATGCGTTGGGGCCGGTTCGACCGTTGTCATGGGGTGTGGCTCCACGCTGCGCTTCGCGTAGCACTCCATAGGAGCCATGAGTGCTGGGCGAGGGCAGATTTGCAGTGCACCCCCTTCCGAATGGCTAGTACTACAATCCACTTGCACCCGAGTTCCAAAGCCGGGCTCTGGCCAATCCGATCTGTATTGCGTTTTAAGGTGAATCAGCGTCCGAGACAATGATATTTCCATATATTTGGATTTGCATGGTCGGTTTGAATTGAGAGCTTGATGTTAGATCCGGGGGGTGCAGTTCACCTTGGATGCTCTTACCAGGGGGGGGAAGTGATCCCTCGACACTTCGGCTTAGTTTATCCTGAGCGAAAAGAATTGGAGCCGAAGGGCTCAGTGCAGGCGAGCTCGGGATGATAAGTCCGCCACCGTCCCCTCGCGTGCATCCCCGAAGCAGAGTGATGGGGGGATTTAGGGGGAAGTAAAGAAAATCATCACATCTTCAGTGGTCTATCTGCTCGATAATAAGCGCAACCCTCACGGCGCAGGCTGTGCCTATGACCGGAAGCAGAGCTTCCCGACTCCACATATTGTTGCAGCCGCGTCGTGATGGAATTGAGGGGCAAGCCAGACGATGTTCACAAGCTCAGGATCAAATCAATGTAATCCAGCAAATGTCCCGTGATCAGGAAATGATCGCGCACGTGTTCCTTTGCCTGTTTACCCAATTTCTGGGCCAGGCTTTTATCGTCAATCAGTGCGACTATTTTCTCCGCGAATCCATCATAGTCATGAGGTGCTAACAGGTAGCCGGTGACGCCGTCTACCATCTGGGTCGGGATCCCGCCAACATTTGAAGCGACCACCGGTGTTCCCTTCCACATCGCTTCGGTGATGACAAGCCCAAACCCTTCGCGCGTCGACTTCTGGATCACAATATCCGAGATGCGCTGCATAACATTAACGAGGATTGGATCATCCCCGCGCACAAAGAGCACATCGCCGCGAGCGAGGAAATCCTTGGCAACTTCTGTCATCTGTGCCAGTATCCTTGCCCCCTCCGGATCGTCGCTGGCCATGTTGTACACAAATATTAAACGGCAATCGACTTGTTCTTTTACGAGCTCAAAAACCTTCAAAACACCTTCAGGGTCCTTCCAGGGATCGAAGCGCGACACCTGGGTGATAATCGGCTTATCCGTTGGAATCTTATACTGGGTCAGATAATCCTCGATCACCTGGTCGGGGAGATCCATATTCTTCGGGGAAAGAGGGTCGATGGAGGGGGATATGATATCCTGCTCAATCGCAAGGTCAGGGACCTTGTAAATCTCAGAGGAGACGATCATGCGGTCGTATTCGACAACGTAAGGCTCCATGAAAGCCCAAGCCTGAGGGTTCGGTTTCGTAATATCAATGTGGCAGCGCCAGACCCAAGGAGAGCTATGCGCTACGTTACGAACCAACGCGCATGGCTGTGGATCATGAATGATGACGTAGTCGTGATCGAGAAAAGCAAAGCGAGCGAATTTCTCGTTAATATACTTGTAAATCTCCAGTTCCTCTTCTGAAAAAGACAGTTCCTGCCCTTGAAGCGCGTTGTGGAACTTCTTCGTTACCTCGAAGAAATCTGGGATTCCGTGCAGGACTCGCCAATCCGTGCGGATTCCCAGATCATTCATCAGCAATACGAAACTATCCAATATTTCTGCGACTCCGCCGCCGTAACTGGTTGCGTTCACATGGGCAACCGTAGCGCCTTTAAGCGTTTTCGCCTTCTCCTGGATTTCTTTCAGGACCGCATCGTCGGCGATACCGCGATAATCTTCGAAATGCTTAATTCTGTTTTTCATTAATGAGAACCCTCGTCTTGATTTGTTTTTTTTCTACTCCATCTTCTCGCCGCCTGGTCTTTCTGAGAAGCGAAGTAGTTACAATCATTTTAGATCGGATTCAGTAGCCTGGATGTAAATTGAGCATCGTATCTCATAATCTTGGTAGTTTATCAGCTCGTATTCCCCGCTTACAGCTAGCGGCAATTCTATCATCAATAGCCATCTTTTGTGTGCGCACAAAACAAACATCTTCCGCTTTTGGAGATCCACGGGCGACCAGAGCGGATAGTCGCCAAACGCCTCGATCT
This sequence comes from Anaerolineales bacterium, assembly GCA_030642885.1. GTDB lineage: Bacteria > Chloroflexota > Anaerolineae > Anaerolineales > E44-bin32 > E44-bin32. Next base: position 8,052 of record DAOWMX010000046.1, read on the forward strand.
CGTCCACCAGCGCCAGGATGTTCGCGGGGGGGAATGTCTCTTGTTCACGAGTACAAAGGGAATGATTATCTAGCTGCAGCCCTTTCCTTATTCGCTGCTTGGTTGAGTTGCTGGCTTACGAGCTGTGACCTTCGCACTGAAGACCATCTGTCGAATGGAATCGCTGCTTAGACGCTCGTCATCGTCCAGGAAATAAGGTTTCGCCTCCCCGCCTTCCATAACCAAAGCCACCTGACTTGAACCGGTATTTACGGCGAGGCGCTCTTCGGGATTAAGCTGCTCCATAGCCGTTTCAATTACGGATTCATCGAGATAAACCGGCGTGAGCTTCACGTCGACGAATCCGGCGGACTCGATGGCGGCAATATACTCCTTCACATCCAACGCACCAGCGAGGCACCCAACCCATGCGCTCAAATTGTCTTTTATCCCCTCGGGGAGGGCTCCATCTGTGACGATGTCGCTTACGGCCAGGCGCCCTCCCGACCGCAATGAGCGGAAGGCTTCACGGAAGACCTGAGGCTTGTCTGGACTTAGATTGATGACGCAGTTCGAAATCACAACATCCACGGTCTCATCGGCGACCGGAAGGTGCTCAATCTCCCCTAATCGGAATTCAACATTCTCCGCGCCAAGGTTATCTTTATTGTGGCGTGCTTTCTCGATCATCTCGGCAGTCATGTCGATACCGATAACGCGGCCAGATTCACCCACTTGCTTCCCGGCCAGAAAGCAATCGATGCCACCACCTGAACCGAGGTCTAACACGGTCTGGCCTGGCTCGAGCGAAGCAAGCGTCACCGGATCGCCGCATCCCAGGGAGAGTTCAACCACCTCACCGGGCAAGGACTCCGCGTCCGGGTTATCGTAAATGTGTGCGAGCTTCGTATTGAGTCCATCGACCGCATCAGGCGAAGAGCAGCCGCAGTTGCTCTCTGCAGGTCCACAGCACCCAGCTTCGCCTGTTGCCTCAAACTCAGCGGCAATACTCCCATAGTGATCGCGCACTCGAGTGTGAATGTCTACACTTTTTCCCTGGCCATTTTTCTCAATCATTTTCACAACTCCTTCAATAGATATATCTGCATACTTCGATATACTTACTCAAAAAAACTCTCGTTTCTTATCTCAGTCTAAAAACTCGACCGGGTGCTCAGGCGCGAAATTTTCGGCCACCTGGCAGCACCCTTCCGCCATCCTTTCCTGATTCAGCGTGTAGAACACCTTCTTTCCGTGCCGCTCCGATCGCACAAGCCCGGCTGTCTTGAGAATTTTCAAGTGATGTGAAACCGTAGGTTGAGCTACATTGGTCTGCTCAACAATATCATTCACACTCAACAACTCACAGCAGCAGATCGCCATAATTTTCTGGCGAGTCTCATCCGCTATCGCCTTGGCAAATTCAACCGTGTCCACAGATTTTTGTTTCATATTGATATCCGTCTATGGGATATTATATCGATACTCTTCGATATGTCAACCGGGAATCCAACTCCAACCGATCACAACAGGGACCCACTTCGTCCAACGAGTTCAAGGTGTCATCCGGAAATTAGTCTCTCCAGAAGGAGTGTCGATGGTCTCTTGTTGCCTGGGATTATTAATGGTGAGAAGGCGAATATCTAGTTCAACCCTGCCTCGTCGGATTCTGGATTGAGCTCCTGCATCCTACCTGACCCGAGGAAAATGACACGCTCGGCGAGATTCGTGGAGCGATCGGCGATACGTTCTAAATTATGCCCTGCAAATAGCAAGTACAACCCTCCAGTGGTCATCTGCGGCTTCTCCGCTATTATTTCTATCAGACCACGGAATAATTTTTTATAAATTACATCGATCTCATCATCCATCGATGCGACCTGATGAGCCAAATTTGAGTCGTCTTGCGCATATGCGTCTAGCGCTCGTTGAAGCATCTCACTGGTCTTCTCGAACATCGACGAGAGCCCAGGTGGTATTTCAATCTGCTCTTCCTCTTGCATGCGCAGCACGATCGTTGCGATCCCGGCGGCGTGATCGCCCATGCGCTCTAGGTCGCCGACCATATTCATCGCCGCGACGATAGCGCGCAAGTCGCCCGCCGCGGGCTGCTGTGTAGCAATGAGCGCTAGGCTCTCCTCCTCTATATGGAAGCGTTTTTCATTTATAGCAGCATCGCTGGCGACGACCTTCTGCGCCAACACGGTGTCTCGATTCAACAGTGATTCCATCGCTTGGGCGATAGCAACGCCGGTCATCTCCCCTAGTTGGAGAACATCCTCTTTGAGCGCCGTTAGTTCTTGGTCTAGAGCAGCGCGCGTCGGTGATCCAGTCGGTTGTTTGCTCATAGGTACTTTCCTCTATTCCATTCTCATTCTTTCGCGCCGGGCAGACATTTTCGTTAAGTCGATCCGCACCTGATTTTGAGGTTACTAACAAGCAGAACACCTCGTAACCCGTGGCTGGCCCTGGAATACACTTGGCTTTTAATCGACGAACGATGCCGAACCTGTTGCTGTTGCCTCCGGCATGCCACCGCCCGGATACTTCGATCGAGCGCTCCCCGCTATCGGGAATTTATCCAATTATCACGGACAACCTAATAACTTTCCCTCATACAGTGTATCGGAAATAAGCGAACCATGAGCTTTATGATAACTACTTGGCTGATCTCGTGATCATCACCGGACCGAAAACGCTGGTGATATAGATCTCATTCTCGTTCAGTGGGATAAAAAACCCACCAGCCGTGTTAAAGATGGGACTATCACCGAGGGTCATCTTGCCCAGTTCCTTGCCTGTATCCCAATCCAGAGCAACCAGGCTGTAAACGCCATTTTCCAACGGCGCCAGGATCACCGCATTGCTGCTGGCGGATAC
>DAOWMX010000148.1 GCA_030642885.1 Anaerolineales bacterium
ACAATATTCACAGCGCGTTTGAGAGCTTTTGAGCAGCTTCATCCCGGGTTGAGCATCCAGGTGCGGGTTAAGAGCATTGATGGCCCCTCGGGGCTATTAGAGACGCTCGTCGCTGCGAATGCCGCCGCGCCTGCACTCCTTCCGGATGCGATTACATTCAGCACTTCCAACCTGGAGGATGCAGTTTCCAAGGACCTGATTGTCGGGTTGGATGGTGTTCTCCCGGTTCCTGAAGCCCCGGATTGGTATGAGTTTAGTCTTCCCGCTGCACGCGTATCGGGGAATTTCTTTGGACTTCCAATCGCCAGTGAAGTAGATATCCTCGCATACCGTAGCGATCTCTACACTTCGCCTCCCAGAAGTTGGGATGATCTACTCGGTGAACCGCGCAGTTTCCTTTTTCCTGCTGGTGATCCGCTGGCAACCTTCACATTGGCACAGTATCTCTCCCTGGATGGCTATCTCCTCAATTCCGACGAAGATCCAGCCCTTAACCCCGCTGTGTTATCCGAAGTGTTAACATTTTATAACGCAGCCCTTGCCGCTCAAATTCTCCCCTATTCCGTAAGGCAAATCACCACTGCGGAACAATCCTGGTCTGTGCTGCGAGACAATGGTGCAGCCAGCGCGGTGTCTCCTTTAAACTCCTATATGTTAGAGCATGATCCGGAGAAGTTCTCCGCCGTACCGCTTCCAACCCAGGATGGCCAAGGCGTAGGTCTCGCCTCAACATGGTCCTGGGCAATCGTCACACAGGACGCTGAGCGGGTATCCATTGTCGCCGAGCTGCTTTCCTGGCTTACCGCACCTGAATTCCTCGGGTTGTGGACTCACTCACTGGGGATGCTTCCACCCACAAGCGCCTCTTTAGCAGCCTGGCCGGAAGGGGACGACGCCGCATTAGCCAGCATCCTTGTCACCGTAACGCAACCGATGCCATATTCATCGCTTCGCCTCACGATAGGACCCGTTCTTTATGATGCTGTCGAAGCCGTCATCGGCGGAGGAGAAGCGCCAACGACCGCAGCCCAAGCCGCGGCAGAAACGCTCGCCAATCCATAATTTCACAGCCGTTGATGGAGATCTCGTTCAGGCTATGATAGAGCTCCCTCGATTTGATGATCACAAGAAACACCTGCAACTAATTTCTCTTCAAGCACTCGAAGCTGCCGATGCTCATCGAGCTGTTCGAGAGCCTCTACATCTTTCCAGTGAAGGTATTGAGGCAGGGACACATACTCTAGGGTTGAACCCCGGGGCACGAATATACATGGTCGCGTTTGGAAAAGCGGCGCCGGCGATGACGAGAGCAGCGGTTGAAATCCTTCAGAATCAAATCGTTGCCGGCGTCATCGCTGCGCCACACCACATCGATGATCTACCACCTTCACTTCAAATCTACCAGGCCGGTCATCCACTGCCGAATGCTGGCAGCCTCGCTGCGGGGCGCGCTGCCGAGCTGCTCCTTGAAAATGCCACCGCTGATGATCTTCTGCTTGCGCTCGTCTCCGGTGGAGGATCCGCAATGCTCGAACTGCCGCTTCCGGGCATCGAACTCGAGGATCTCCGTCTCCTAAACACACTTCTCATCCAATCCGGGCTTCCAATCCACAAGATTAACACCATACGCAGAGCGCTTTCTCGCATAAAAAGTGGGGGGCTAGCGCGGCTTGCCGCTCCTGCGCGCGTAGTATCCCTGATCCTTTCAGATGTCGTCGGCGATCGTCTTTCGGCCATAGCATCGGGACCCACGGTCCTGAAACGCGCCTCGCGAACTGAAGCGCGTCACATCCTTCAGGAGAGCGGGCTATGGACCGAAACCCCCGCCGCGATTCGTTTCGCTCTTGATCGTCCCGACCCTCCGTTGGAAAAGGCGCGACGCCCAATGAATATTTTGATCGGAAACAACGCACGCGTCGTTCACGCTGCCGGACAACAGGCACATGCCCTCGGCTTTTCTGTCAAGACCGTTACTGCAAAAATGCAGGGCGAGGCGAGCGAAGTCGGAGCGCGTTTTGGCCTGCAGATTAAAAACCTTCGCGAGCGCGGGTCTATCGAAAAACCTGCCTGCCTATTAATGGGCGGCGAAACCACCGTGACGGTACGGGGCCAAGGCCTTGGTGGACGCAATCAAGAATTGGCGCTCGCCGCGGCCATAGCCCTTGCAGACACACAGCATGTAGCCGTCATGAGCTTCGCTACGGATGGGGTCGACGGTCCTACAGATGCAGCAGGAGCAATCATCAGCGGGGAAACAGCGGCCAGAGCAAGATCGCTTGGGTTCGTGCCACAAGAAGCGCTCCAAGAGAATGACGCTTACCCTCTTCTAAAAGCTGTGGGGGCTCTCCTTCACACCGGTCCGACCGGCACAAACCTCAACGACCTGGTTGTCGGCCTTATCTATTGAGCTAACCCCGCATCCCTGCAATTCACCTCGTTTGACCCCTCCATAAGCGCCTGATACAATCCCGCCGCTACTTATATTTAATCCAGGAGGAACCATGCCCATCCACTTTGGAACGGACGGATGGCGGGGAGTGATCTCCGACACATTTACCTTTCACAACCTGCGCCGCATAACTCAAGCCATCGCTGATGCCGTCGCTTCGGAGGAGTGGCTCAACGGAGTGACGAGCGGACCGAAACCAGATTCGAAACGCATGGTGGTCGGCTTCGATACTCGTTTCCTCTCCGACCGCTACGCGGCTGAAGCGGCACGGGTGCTCGCCGCTAACGGGTACAAGGTGTATCTCACCACGGCTGACGTGCCCACTCCGTCGGTCTCATACACCGTGAGACACCTGGGGGCGATCGCGGGAATCATGATCACCGCTTCGCATAATGCCCCTCGCTACAATGGGGTGAAACTCAAGGCCGCTCAAGGCTACTCGGCTGCCAGAGAGCAATGCCGGAGAGTGGAGGTTTATCTCAGCGACAACGAGTCTCGAGGCCGTGGACCGAATTTAATGGATTTCGAACAAGCTCGCACCGAAGGCTTGATCGAACGGATAAACCCCACCCCGGCCTATTATGACCACCTGAGACAACTCATCGACTTCGACAAAATCGCAGATAATCCACAGCACATCGTCGTCGATTCGATGTTCGGATCCGGCAGAGGGCAGATACACGGCATACTGCAGGGCACAGGTTGTGAGGTTTTCGAGGTTCGCGGAGAGATGAACCCCGGTTTCGGCGGCATTCATCCTGAACCTATTGGGCGCTACCTCGGCGCGCTTGCCGGCGCGATCGCCGCCGGCCACGGCCAGCTCGGGCTGGCTACAGACGGCGATGCCGACCGCCTCGGCGCTATGGATGGCCGCGGACAGTTCGTAGATCCACATCGCATCATGGCTCTTGCACTCAAATACCTTTACGAGAAACGTGGTTTTAGCGGGAAAGTCGTAAAAACAGTGTCAACCACGCAGATGATAAACCGCCTGGCCGAGAAATATGGGCTCGAGGTGATAGAGACACCTGTCGGATTCAATTACATTGCCGAGTGGATGCTGCAAGATGATATTCTCATTGGCGGCGAAGAGTCAGGCGGTATCTCCTTCAAAGGACACATTCCAGAGGGCGACGGTATCCTCATGGGGCTATTGCTCACGGAAATGGTCGCGGAAAGCGGAGTCCCGCTGGATGAGATGGTCGCCGATTTGCTCGCCGAGGTTGGGCCCGCCCACTATAAACGCGTTGATCTGCGTCTTGCCCGTCCGATTGTGAAGGAGCAGATGGTTAAACAGCTCGCCGAAGACGCGCCGTCATCCATCGGCGGTGTCGAAATCTCCACGATAAACACGATGGATGGAGTGAAGTACCTCTTAGCCGACGATTCGTGGCTCCTTATCCGACCGTCCGGGACCGAGCCGGTCTTGCGAGTGTACGCCGAAGCTCGCGATCCCGAACAGGTCAGTCGGCTTCTCGAGTTTGGTCAATCTGTAGCTGAAGGGACTTAGAATTGAGTTTCAAACCCCTGGCAGCGACACCAGGGGTCGTCCTAACCATTACGCGTTCTCTGTAATTTCGCCTTGAGAATCCTGGGGCTCGAAAGGCAGCGAGACCCAGAAAGTGCTCCCTTTCCCGAATTCACTTTCAACGCCGACTTCGCCGCCGTGAACTCCGATGATTCCCTTACAGATTGCCAGGCCGGATCCAGACCCCTGCTGCTCACGTTTGGCGCGGTCGATCTGGTAGAACACATCGAACAAGCCGCCCAGGTCTTCTTCCTTTATCCCTTGCCCTTGATCCTGGACGCGCAGCATCAACCTGTCTCCATCAGCTTCCGCTGAAAACCGGACCCATTCACTTTCATCCGTTGAGAACTTAATTGCATTATCGAGCAAGCGCCCAATCGCATCCGACAGGTATGCCTCATCCGCTATGAGCGTTGGGAGATCCTCCGGGACATCCGTAATCAGAGTCAACCCTCGTTCTTCCGCTGTCGGTTGGAAGGGTTTTACGATCACACGCAACCAAAGGCCCGTCTCTTCAATTCGACGCCTCCGGTAGCGATACGCCTCCTCCGCCTCGCCAGTTTCGAGCTCCACTAAGATGAGAAAATCATCAACGAGGCTGTTCAACCGCAGGGCTCCTCGGCGAATGCCTTGCATAAAATCCTGAAAATCTTCTCCATCGACTTTTTGACCTTCGAGTTCGAGCAAATCGGAATAATTGATGATGTACGTCAGAGGCGTTCGGAATTCATGGCTCAGTGTAAGCAAAATCTTACTCTTTAGGTCGGAAACCTCCTCATCTCGTTGCTTACGGAGGCCCTCCCACCGACTGAGCTTCGCCCTTACGCCAATCAATAAATCCTCGTCATCAAACGGTTTGGTGATGTAATCGTCGACGCCAATTTCTTTGCCGCGGCGAATGTCTGCTTTTTCTCCACGCGCGGTGAGAAAGATAAATGGAATTGCGCTAAGCTCGGGCTGTTCGCTCACCTTATCATGAAATTGATACCCATCCATCTCCGGCATCATGATGTCTGAAACGATCAAGTCTGGGCGTTGTTTTTCCAGAACATCAAGCGCTTCTTGTCCGTTCATGGCGGTTATTACCTTGTACTCGGTTAGTTCCAGTAACTCTCGAATCCCTTCAAGCAGCGCCAGATCATCTTCGACGACCAGGATTAGTGGTTTGGTCATGGTTGTCCTTGTTCCTTATTTAATAGAGGCAGCCAAACAGTAAAAATACTTCCAACTCCAATCTCGCTCTCAACCTTAACGAGACCACCATGTAGGTTCACGATTTCCCGCACAATCGCAAGACCTAAGCCGCTTCCAGGTATCTTGTGTTCCCGTGCCATAGTACCACGATAAAAACGATCAAATAAGAATGGCAGGTCCTCCTCAGAGATCCCGACTCCATTATCGCGGACTTCTATGCACGTGTAAACAATTCCATCTATTTCATCTTCGCCGTTGATACGCAGGGAGATTGTCCCCCCGGTATCGGTGTAAGTTGCTGCATTCGCGACTAAATTGGTGAAAAGGCGAATCAACTGCTGGGGGTTCCCCAAAACCATCAGTTCACTCTCCGGTTCATAAGCGATGTGTATGCCCTTCTCCTCACAAGTCGGGCGGTGCCGCTCGACAACATGGTCAAGGACATCTGTGATCTCTACGGATTCCATTTCGATTTCTTTCTTAGACTCCAACCGCGAGAGATCCAACAACTCCTCGATCATGCTCGTGAGACGGTCCGTCTCCTGATTAAGCACGCCCAGATACCTCTCTTGATTATCCTGTTTAGATCTCTGGAGCAGCGAAAGGTATACCTTGATATTCGCAAGAGGGGTCCGTAATTCATGCGAGACTGTTGCCACAAATTTACTTTTTAACCTATCCAATTCCTGCAAACGCGTGATATCCCGCA
>DAOWMX010000333.1 GCA_030642885.1 Anaerolineales bacterium
AGCAGTAGCCATGACATACCCAGTTGAAACGCTCCACTACATCTTTCAGACCCTCCAGAAATGTGCGCCGATCGTCGTCATCGACAAAGATATCCTGTCGCCCATTGCCACGCGAGGTTACGTGATAGACTGCGCCCTCGTACTCGATTCTCAGTGGTCGTGCCATGAACTCAGTATAGCGGGGCTGACGTCAAAAGACAAGACCTGACCCCGTGACCCCGACCCCGTGACCCCTGTCTGAGACTTACAAAGCGACACATGACTGTCTGAGATCTGGGTTCGACCGTTACAGAATAGCTTATCACAATCAGAATGGTTCAGAAACAAGTTCTAAGGAATATGTGCGAAATGAGGATTTTGTTAAAACTGGGAACAGGCTGCTTCGGTCTTGCGAGGTCAGTCTTTTTGAGATTTGGATAATGCTCCACCGAGAGGCCCCTCAGTCGTCTTTATAGCATCGAGCCTGTCGGGGATACGGCTGTTTTTGGTGGTTCTGCAGGGCGAGAAATTAACGCCCGGGGATCCCGGACGTTATGATCCGATCCTCAAGGATGCCGTTGTGAAGGCCGGATATGAGAAGTCTCATTCTCAAGTTGCAGTTTCGCAATGGGTTTCAAAAGATTTTCAAGATCTTGAAAAACTATATTTTCCCTTCTCGATCGAGGAAAGCCGCTAAAACACGCAAATCCGGCCTTCTGAGAGGCCCGTGAATCCATCCGAAAGCATCGGGCTAATCCGAGATCCAGCCCAGTGACTTCGCAAACATATACACCAGAAACAATACCAACCCAAGCATCAAGATCCCAATCCAGGAGTGCCGCAGCTTTTCTTCCCAATCCACCTCAGCCTTTACAACATCATGGCACAGATCCCCAATTTCCTTCTCCATCGAAGTGATTTGCTTCTCCATCGAGGCGACCTGTTGAAAAAGGTTTTCAAGATCGTCCTCAAGATGGATAACCTCGGCATGGAGTCTAGAAGTTTCCTGCGGCGATAGCTCGCTTCGCCCAGCAAGTTCTTCAATCCAACGGATCTGCTGCAGCATGTTCACGATATTAAGACTTGTCATGACCAGCTCTCCTCCTCACACCCTAGCCCGGATAGGCCATAGCCAGCGCAGGATACCACGCGGCTTAGGTAGGGTCAGCGGTAGTGATTTCCTTGCCGTCGTTCCGTTAGCTTACCTTCTCAATAAGTTCGCACATCGTTGAAAACAGAGTCTGAACCAATTTATCGATCTCCTCTACATCCCATGCGAGCGTCCCGTTTCCTGTCGCCGCTGCAGTGATCTCCGCAACGAGTTTCATGATCTCGATCGCCTGTTCGCCGATGACGTTTTGCATTCCAGCCTCCTTTGTTGTATTCCTATGGCCGAAGATAACGTGTTAGCGGGACATTTAGCAACTCCGGGAGAAAGCCCAAAAGGAAGGCAAACCTTTGGGGCACTGCTACGTGCAGCGTATGGTGAAGCGTTACGCAGCCAAGGCCGGGATCAACAAGAACGTCTAACCGCATACTCTGCGTCACTCGTTCGCTACTGATCTCTACCGTGAGACGAGCAAGATCCGCTTGGTGCAAAAGGTACTTGGTCACTCAGACTTGTCGACAACGATGATCTATACCCACATCTTCGATGAGGAGGTGGAGAGTGCCCTCAAATCCTTTCGCCAAGCGGCGGCGGTAGCGGTGTACGACATTGCTTGATTCCCGTGAGTTTCGGCAGGTTGCTGAGCAGTTCAGCCGCGTTGATCAGTAACATCTTAAATGCTAGATCAATCACCGTTTTATCAGGAGGTAAACCTTGTCCAGGTTTCATTCGTACACCGACAGTCAACCAGGAGCATTTGTTCGCCGAGTTTCTTTACATCCCAGGTGCGTGTGGCCAAGGCTCCACATGCATCAGCGCGGCTGCGCTTTGGGAAAGTCAAGCACCAGCGGTTGAGCCAGTTTGCCCTCTCCGCGGAATACCACTGTGACGGGAAAATGGTGTTTTCCCAGGATCGATGCCAGGAAGTCTTCATATTGCCCTCGGTGGAATGCAATGGCTATCTCATGCTGTGGATGACAAGTAACATCGATCCATGCCCGGCACCGCGCACCATCGAGCGCAGCGAACGCCTTATGAATCTTCTCCATTTGCTCCGTGATCCACCTTCTTAGCAGTCCGCAATTGACATCTGGCTTACCCCACCACGTATCCATGTCTGTTTCGATGCTTATGTAGGA
>DAOWMX010000285.1 GCA_030642885.1 Anaerolineales bacterium
ATGCGGCAAGCCGGTAGTAGTCATTGACAATTCTCCCAAGCATATCTCGTCGTGCTACGAATCCTGTCCTATTAGGTCTCATAATGGGTGTTGGAGTCCGCTGGTTGATTCCCTGGTGGGGTCTGGAAGCATTGTACAATTTCACATATTCCTTTAGCACGTGGTTGAGATGGCGTTCATTCAGAATGAGGATGTGATCCAGACATTCCTGTCGAGCCGACCGTATCCAGCGCTCAGTGTATGCGTTAGCCCGTGGGGCACGATAGGGTGTGCGGACAATATCCATTCCCACCGAACGAAACACATTGTCGAACAATCGTGTGAAGTTTGGTTCTCGGTCGTGGATCAGAAATTGAAAGGTTCGCTGGTTTTTCCTCCAGCTTCCAAATGATCTGGCGCGCTTGCTGAGTGGGCCAGAAGTCATTGGGACTGGCTATGATTCCAGCGAGATGCACTCGCCGCGTATCTAATTCGATGAAGAAGAGCACAAAAAGTCTTTTCAGAAAGATCGTCTCTACGGTGAAAAAGCCACAGGCCATTAATTGTTCTTTGTAATGGCGCAAGCCTGCCATTGTGTCGGTCCACCGCCATTATGCAACCGACTCCCCTAACGAATGTGGGACCCATCACAATGAATATCCCATGAGCACTGCCAAATATTCCTTAGAGACGCCCTTTTGAAACGTTTAACCGAATCGATCGCTGTCTGGGGCTGGGGATTAGTTGAGCGGCCGCTTCGCTGGAATCCCCGGTTTGCGGGGGTACTTCTCCGGAGTGCGCGCGACCTTATCGACGACAATTAAATAGCGGGGTTCCGTAACTCGTGGGATCTCTACGGGCAGAACCTGCTTGATCTCTCCCCCAAGGACGCTCAGCGCCTTCTCTGCCGAATGCGCTTCAGCGGGACCCGTTTCTCCCTTCTGCACGATAGCGCTACCTCCCAATTTTATTAAGGGCAGGAGGTATTCCAACAAGACTGGCAGGATTGCTACAGCCCTGGCAATTGCCCAATCATACCGTTCACGATGCGCCACCTTCTTGCCTATGTGTTCCGCCCGGGCTTGGACAAAATCGATACCATCCAAACCAAGCGAACTGATCACATGGCGGCAGAACTCCATCTTTTTCCCGATGGACTCAACAAGCGTCATCTTGAATTGAGGATAGACAATCTTGAGCGGGATGCCCGGGAAGCCTGCACCGGTTCCAACATCGATAACGTTCCCCGGTGGTCGGAATCGCTCGACTTGAAGACATGACAACGAATCAAGAAAGTGTTTGATAAAGATTTCGTCAGGATCGGTAATCGCGGTTAGATTGAAGCGTTGGTTCCAACTGCGCAGTTCGTTCGCATACCATTGAAAGGCCTCAATCTGATGGGGAGTGAGGTTTACAGCCAACAGGTCTCTAGCAGCTCGTGAAAACGCATCAACCTCATTCATTGGCCAGGTTAAAAACATCCCGAACTGCCTGGGGCGATCGGATCTCCCCTACATGCAGACCGCTCTGGTTTTGTATCGGTCGGGAGTCAAATTGCTTAAGCTGCTGACGCTCTCCGGCTGATAGAACACCCAACGCCTCGAGTACACCAATTGTGGCAACCGACAGCGCACGACTTCCCAGGTCTCCATCCAGCACTTTAAGCGCAACACCCAACGCGGGAGATCCGGAGCCAAGAGAATTGGGCGGAATCCCTATCCCCTGAAAACCCTCCGCCCCACCTTTCGATAGCACTTGGGCATCAGTCACCTGCATGAGAAGCGTGTCAAAACGGCCTTCTCCCGAGACCATCTCGGGATACGCAGTCATCGCCTTTACGATCGCCCGGCAACTATCCGCTTTCTCTGTTGAGAACTGCCCTGGATCCATCAAGCGGGCATAAGCAACTGCAGCATTGCGGATGGGCACGGCAAAATTTGGCGCCGAGCAGCCGTCGATGCCAACAATAATTTCCTCAGCAGCCATCGCGACCATATCTGCAAAGTTATCCAATATCTGCTTCTGAACAGGATGATCGGGTTCCAGATACGTCGACGTCGACGCATCAAGATACCGTGCCACAACCAGCATCCCCGCATGCTTCCCGGAGCAATTGTGGCGAATAGGCGAGGGTTTTTCGCCCGCCATTATCAACTTCTTAGAAGTCTTAGCATCGTATGGGGTATGGGTGCCGCAGCGTAGATCCGCCTCGCTGAGACCAATTTTCCGGAGGATCGAATGGACAACTTCGATGTGGTCATCGGTGCCGGCATGCGAGGCACACGCAACCGCCAATTCCTGTTCGCTGAGCCCAAAATGAGCCGCAGCCCCACTTTCAACGAGCGGCATTCCCTGAAATGGTTTAGCGCTTGAGCGGAGATAGGTAACGAGATCTGCGTTTCCCCACGCAGCCAGAACTTCACCGTGAACATTTGCTACGGCTGCAACAAACTGGTGGGATGACTCGACGATCCCGCCCCGTATGATGTCCACCATCGGTTTATCACTCATCAATTGCATTGCTTCCGGGTATTTTGCCAATACACATTAAGTGGAAAGCTCTATCCATCTAAGCGTCATCAGGGAACTGCAGCAAACTTTGGTCCAGCAGTCCGGTTTTCAAACGCTTGAGTATCAAATCTTCTCGTGTAGATCGAATACTGAAATCTCCCATGAGATCAATCGCCAAGCGCTCGATCTCCTCATCGCGGTTCTTGTCATTCTCCAGCTTCTCGACTCGACTCTGCACCTTCCTAATAAAACGAGCCATATGGTTGATATCCTTGCGGTCGATTCGCCCCCCGCAAGACGAGATCAAAGTATAGGATTTCATTTCGGGCCCGCGCAGTTCATCCAGGTTGTTAAGCCACGCTTCAATAACGGAGACTCCAACATAGGGGGGTTCATCCATAGTTACAGTATCCCCGACAAAAACAACGGATAAATCGGGGATTACCATCCACATAGAGCCAGGGCGAGGTCCGGGTCGGTGCAGAAAAACAATTTCCTTTTCTCCCATATAGAGAACCATCCTCTCGGAGAAGGTTATCTCCGGAATGGCATTATTCACCCCTGTAATTCTTTTCAATTGATCCACTTCAGCCCCTATCGGATGCGCATTACCTTTGAAGGTATCTGCCCATTCGCGGATGGTTTGTCGGGTTTGGTCTTGGGCGATAGCTGGTAATGCCAAGGTTCGCGACCCTAACACACGGTCAGGGTGAGAATCAAGCAAGACAAGAA
>DAOWMX010000001.1 GCA_030642885.1 Anaerolineales bacterium
CTCGCCAAAAGCCGAGGTGAGAAAAAAGATGATCCAATCGACACGGACCGTTTTCGGTGCGGTTTGAAGAGGAATCCGATACCAACCTAAAACCCTGGCAATCTCCAGATCACGCGGGTCGTTCATTACAGCTACCAGGATGAGGTCTTCCGGATAGATTTCTTCCATCACGCCCAATTTTGATAAGGAAACGGACCGTCTTCACGACAGCAAGGAAATGTCACGACCAATCGTGCTTGGGAAAAAACAGGCGGACATTCCACACTCCGTTCTGATGATGGAATGGGACATCCGCCTTTCTTCTCAACAAGGTTCCCCTTTGTATAAGCGTCTTTAGATCAAACCTACACGCTCGTTGAACTCGACAATCAATCGATCGATCTCTGGTAGAAGCGCCTGGATCGAGGTCCAATAATCCCGATCGTACCACTGCGCCATGATTTCCTCGTAAGTCCGGCCCTGCTGCTCGACCCATGTGTAGTATTTTAAGTTATGGACACTGCGTCGATCCGTGTATCGAGTCTCGAGCAAATGATCGGTTTTAAGCCCATACAGGTCATTAGCGAAGTGAGCTGCGGCTTCTATCTTCAGATATTCACCATATTCCTCATGCATCTCTCTCAATCGGCTCTGATAAAGCTCCATAGAATCAGTAAAAACAGTGAGCACGATGTCGTTTTCGCCCAGTTCATAGTATTTAGCGAACTTAATCGCCATTACGAGGTTGGCGATGCTGGAGAAGCCAAGCAGCTCCAGGTTGGCAATGAAAGCTTCGGGTACCCCTTTTTCAACTAGATACTTATGCCCTGCTGGCTCGTTGAAGAGACGGGCCAGGTTGACAATCACATTGTCGTCGAGCGAAATGATCATATCGGTATTTTTTACATTGTGAATCCAGGGGACATGTTTATCACCGATGCCTTCGATGCGATGTTCTCCAAAACCGTTCTCGAGCAAAGTCGGGCATTGCCAGGCTTCACCGGCAACAACCTTGCCTGAAGGGAAGATCTGCTTCAGGTATTCCCCACAAGCTAACGTCCCCGCTGACCCTGTGGTCAGCACTACCCCAGCGTAATTATCGTTCGGGCGAAGTTCCTTCTTAAGCACTTCCTCCATCGCATGTCCGGTGATGTCATAGTGCCAGAGGTAATTCCCAAATTCGTCAAACTGGTTGAAGATGACCACGTCGTCGCGGGTCTCGCGAAGTTCCCATGTCTTGTCGAAGATCTCTTTCACATTCGACTCGCTGCCAGGCGTGGCAATCACCTCACCCGCTACTTTTTCCAACCATTCGAAGCGCTCGCGGCTCATACCCTCTGGGAGGATGGCGATTGATTCACAAGCAAGCAGTGATGCATCATAGGCCCCACCACGACAGTAATTCCCCGTCGATGGCCAAACTGCCTTGTCCTTAGCGGGATCAAATTGACCCGTGACTAGCCTCGGGACCAGGCATCCAAATGTTGCCCCAACTTTATGCGATCCCGTGGGCATCCATTTTCCAACCAAGGCGATGATCCGGGCACCCACACCGGTAAGTGAACTCGGAATCTCCAGATAGTTCACCCCTCCGAATCCACCGCCTTTCGGAGTGGGCTCGTTCTTCCACGTAATACGAAAGAGATTCTCCGGCGTCACATCCCAGAGCCCAAGTGAACTTAGCTTCTCTTTCATTGAATCAGGGATCAAACTCGGGTCTTTCATCTGCGCAAAAGTCGGGATGATGAAATTTCTCTCCCGCACTCTCTCGATGGTTTTCTCCAGCTTATCTTCATTAATTGTGAGATCGATCATGACGTTTCTTATTCCCTTCCTTTGGATTTATTTTGTTTTCTAAACTGATGGGATTCCGCACGATATAGAGCGGTCGGCCTTTAGCCTCATCATATATCCGACCGATGTATTCCCCAAGGATCCCAAGAGAGATTAGCTGCACGCCTCCCAGAAATAATACCGCGATCAAGGTTGTTGCCTGACCAAGAAACGCCGGGCTTCCAACCAGTCTGAACGCAATCACGATAGGTATGGCGATAATACTCACGCCCGCTGCGAAAAAGCCGAGGTAGGTTGCGATCTGGAGCGGAAAGTAGGAAAAACCCGTGATGGCATTGAGCGCAAGGCGCAGCATTTTTCGAAACGGATACTTCGTCTCTCCAGCGAATCTCGCAGCTCGCTTATATGGCACTCCGGTTTGGCGGAAGCCAACCCACGCGGCCATGGCCCTTGGAAAACGATGCCTCTCGCGCATTTGAGACAGCGCATCCACTGCCTGCCGGTCCATCAATCGGAAATCCCCGGTATCTAGCGGGATCTCAACATCGGTGATGCGGTTGATCAAGCGGTAAAACAAGGCTGCTGTGGTTTTCTTAAACCAGGTCTCGCCCTCGCGCTCCGTGCGCACGGCGTACACGATTTCATAGCCCTCGCGCCATTTTTCAACCAAATCGGAGATGACCTCAGGCGGGTCCTGCAAATCAGAATCCATGATGATCACGGCGCGGCCCTGGCTGAAGTCCATCCCTGCAGTCACGGCGATTTGATGCCCAAAATTCCGGGCGAACATCACAGGTCTCACATGTGGATCGTCCACGCTTATCGCTTCGATCCACTCCGAGGAGCCATCCGTCGATCCATCGTCGATGAGAATGAGCTCCCATGGCTCACCCAGGTCATCCATGACCGTCTTCACCCGATCGTAGAGTTCCGGAAGCGACTCGATTTCGTTATAGACCGGCACTGCGACAGAGATGTTGATTTCGGATTTCGTCATTGGCTTCACCCTCCGCCGTTCTTCTTCGCGCCGTCATCCAAAGCACTTTCGAGTGCTTTAAGCGTCGGTTCAATCACAAGCGGTTCACCGGCGGCATCCATCGCCCGCGCTACATCTTTCAACCCATTGCCGGTATTAAGCACAACGACACGGTCTCCCTGCGCAAGGAGGTTCTTCTCAACTGCGGCTAACAACCCGGCATAGGCAGCCGCTCCTGCGGGTTCGGCAAACACAGCCGCCTCGCGGCCAAGCTCTGCAATCGCCTCTAAAATAGCGGAATCTGGAACTGCTATGTAAGCTCCACCGGTCTCCGTTGCGGCTCGCAAGGCGCGTAAACCATCACGCGGCTGGTCCACCGAGATGCTATCAGCCAGCGTATCTGCGCTCACCGGTTGGATCTCCTCCACGCCATCCTGGAAGGCATTATAAATCGCAGCCGATCCTTCAGATTGGATCCCATAAAGCCGTGGGATTCTGTCGATCCAACCCAGGTTATGTAAATCTTTAAAGCCTTTATGCAAACCGGAGATGATGTTCCCATCCCCAACGGACACGACAACAGCATCCGGCGTGGGCCATCGCTTCTTTCCAGAGCTCTCACCATCGTTTTCAATCGATAATTGTTCACAAATTTCGAAGGCGGCGGTTTTCTTGCCCTCGGCTGTGAACGGGTTGAAACCCGTATTTCGGCAATACCAACCGAATCGCTCCGCCGCCTGAATGGTGAGATCAAAGGCATCATCATAGGTGCCTTCGACGAGGACCACCCGTGCACCGAATATCAGGAGCTGCGCGATCTTTGCCGGTGGGGCTGTCGCCGGGGCGAGTATTACCGCGGGCATCTTTGCCGCTGCCGCCATGCCTGCCAGCGCTGCTCCAGCGTTGCCGGTTGAAGCGGTAACGATTACTTCCACACCGATCTCCTGCCCACGGGCAACTGCGACGGCGCTGGCGCGGTCTTTAAAAGAAGCGGTTGGGTTTCGCCCATCATCCTTCAACCAGAGCTTCTCCAGACCTAATTTCCCGGCGATCGGCTGCAAATCGAAGAGCGGCGTCCAACCCACTGCCCTCAATGGAGTCCCCAAATGCCCCGGGTCTTGTACGGGGAGGAGCGGTAAATATCGCCAGATGGAAGATTCCACTGAACGTCTGATGTCACCGGGTGAGACATGGCGACGAATCCTATCGTAATCAAGGATTACGTCTAAATTCCCTCCGTCATGGGGGCAGGTATATTGGACATCTTCTGGCCCAAGCTCCTGACCACAGATGGAACAGCGATAGCCTGTAAAGTTCGTCATTTACAGCCCTCGTTCACCGCGGATATAAGGCAAGCCCAGCGCTGCAGGTGAGCCCATGCGCTTGCGGATCGCCTCGCGTGAGCCAATCACAAGAACAACGATCGTAAATGCATAGGGCAGCATCTGCAGGAAAAATCCCCAATAAGGGTTGTAATAGAAGGGATTCCTAAGACCGAATATCTTCATCGGCCCCTGGATATCAAGGATCATTCGACGGAGAGCGCCGAAAGCGTAAGATCCTCCGGCTGCGCGTATCGGATCCCACTGTGCGAAAATCACCAGACCGATGGCGATCCACCCCTGGCCGGATGTGGTGAGATGGCTGAACCACCCCGGAGAAACCGCCAGGCTGATCGTCGCCCCGGCAACCCCGGCGAGCATCCCGCCGACCAGAACATAGAAATAGCGCAAGCGGTTTACATTTATACCCAAGGCATCCGCGGCTGCCGGATACTCACCAATCGCTCGCAAATGCAGCCCCGGCCGCGTGCGGTTGATGTAATACCAGGCGAGAGGAACCAGCAGATACCCCAGATAAACCATCACGCTTTGGTCTTCAAACATGATAGGGCCCAGGAAGGGAATGCTCACCAGACCTGGAATGCTAAACGAGGGTAAAAGGGCAACAGCCCCAGCCTTGCTTAACCCCTCGCCGAAAACCAGGCTCAGGCCTGTGCCGAGGAAGGTCAGAGCCAGGCCGCTTACAACCTGGTCGGCCTGAAGCTGGATCGTGATTATTGCATGGACCTGGCTCAGCAGGCCAGCAGCGAGCATGGCGACAAACACTCCAAGCCAGGGATTGCCGGTCGCTAAAGCTGTTTTATAGGCGCTCATGGCGCCGATGAGCATCATCCCCTCAAGGCCAAGGTTTAGAATCCCCGATCTTTCGGTGAAGATCTCCCCGATGGTTGCGAATAAAAGAACCGTTCCGGAGGCGATGCCAGCATGCAGGATGATGATTGGATCCATGTCTACGCCTCCTGCCCGATTTGCACAAGCCTTATCCGATTGCGGAGTAAGAAATCACTTCCAATAAGACAGACCAGGATGATCCCCTGGATAAGCATAGGAATACCGGATGGTTGGATCTCCCTGCCAGCCAGGAGCAGCCCACCGAAGAGAATCGAAATCGGAACGACCAAAATAGGATTGAGTTTCGCCAGCCAGGCGATGATGATTCCCGTGAAGCCATAGCCGGAGGAGATCGCCCCCTGAAGGCGGTGTACAACCCCAGAGATCTCCAACATGCCACCCAACCCCGCCAGTGCACCTGAAAGCATCATCACCAGGATCGTATTCCTGACGATGTTGATCCCCGCGTAGCGCGCGGCGCGCGGGTTGTCTCCAATCAAGCGAATCTCGTACCCCCACCGGCTGCGGTACATAATCCACCACACCACCCCAGCGGCAATTAAGGCTATGACGAATCCTAGATGGATGGTAAGCCCTCGAAACATTGGCACCTGAGCTGAGTAATCCGTCAATCGCGGCAGCCAGGCCGTTTTGGGAAACTGACGGCTCATCTGGAATCCGCCTTCGGACCATACATCGAAGATGAAATAGTTGTTCCACGCCACAGCGATGTAGTTCATCATTAGCGTCGATATGATTTCATTGACATTGTATTTCGCTTTCAAATAGCCAGGAATAAATCCCCATAAAGCGCCCGCGAGCATACCCATGATCATCATCGCCGGGATCATCAGCCACGGCGAAGTCTCTGGCGGAAGAATGGGTGTTAGCACGACTAAACTTGCCCCGAAGGCACCCAAGTAGAATTGACCTTCAGCGCCAATATTCCACAGGCGCATCCTGAAGGCGACAACCGCTGCCAAACTGACGAGAATGAGCGGAGTAGCTTTTACCAAAGTGTCGGAGAACACGCCGATATCACCAAAAGCAGCTTTGGCCATGAAGGCATAGGCACGGAAGGGATCTCCACCCACGAGCATTAATACGATCCCTCCAAGAACCAATGCAAAAGTTACAGCGCCAAGCGAAACGATTAATCCCAGCCACCCCGGTTGCTTCATGCGGGGTTCCATCCGCAAACGGAACCGTGCTCCACCACGGTATTGAGCAAATAATGAAGGCTTGGTCGTCATTGACTCACCTTCCTTGCCTCGACCAGATCCTCCTGGCGAGTCCCGGTCATCATTAGACCCAATGTTTCAGGGTCAGCTTCCCTCACCTCACCCATGATTTCTCCCTCATAAATCACGTAAACACGATCCGAGAGCGAGATGAGTTCTTCCAATTCCTCCGAGATAAGAAGGATCGCAGCGCCATTCTCGCGCTGCTGGAGCAGCAAGCGTTGAACGGATTCTATCGCCCCAACGTCCAACCCGCGCGTTGGCTGCATGGCAATCATCAATTTCGGCTCACAGGAGATCTCGCGCGCAAGAATCAAACGTTGTAGATTTCCTCCCGAGAGCAAACGTGCAGGGGTTTCCACTGTCGGCACCATGATGTCATAGGCTTCACGCAGCGTTTCTGCTTGAGTGGTAGCAGAGAGGCTGTCAATGGACCACCCTTTCGAGATAGGCGGTTTCCGATACCCTTTCATGATCAGGTTGTCAGTGATGCTGAGGTTAGGGGCAGTACCGACATGGGTCCGATCCTCAGGGATGTGTGAAACGCCCGCATCGATTATCTGTCTTACATGGCTTGACCTGCGCTGCCCTGAGATACTTCCATCAATGAGCACTTGCCCATGCACAATCACTTTTCCTTCTGTGATCGGGCGAAGACCGGTAATAGCTTCAGCCAACTCCGCTTGCCCATTTCCAGCCACACCGGCCAAGCCGACGATCTCACCAGCCGCAACGTGTAGAGATAAGCCGCGTAAAGCCTGAATGCCTTTATTGTTCAAAGCCTTGAGCCCTTCCACAGCCAGAACAGTGTCCCCAGGAGTATGCTCGACCTTATTCAATTGGAAGAGTACGTCGCGACCTACCATCTCGCGCGCCAGGTCCTGCTTCGTTATCTCTTTCGTAAGCAAACCCTCTGCGCTGAGCTTCCCCTTGCGCAAGACTGTAATCCGATCTGCAATCGCCATGACTTCGTCGAGCTTATGGCTGATGAAGATGATAGATTTCCCCTCGGCAATCATGGATCGAAGTGTAGTGAACAGTTCTTGAATCTCCTGCGGGGCCAAGACCGCTGTTGGCTCGTCCATGATGAGCACTTTCGCTCCACGATAGAGCATCTTTAGTATCTCCACACGCTGCTGCTCACCGACGGACAATTGCCAGATTCTTGCTCGTGGGTCGACCTGTAAACCATACTGTTCCCCGAGTTCGGTGATGATTTGATCATAATGAGATAAATTCATATTAAAGCGCGGTTCATCGAGGCCCAGGAGGATATTTTCCGTCACGGTTTGAGTGGGCACGAGCATAAAGTGCTGGTGGACCATGCCAATCCCGTAGTTGATGGCATCTCGCGGGGATCGCAGATCAACAACCTCACCATCAACCCGGATCGTACCTTCATCGGGCCTATATAATCCCGTGAGGATATTCACCAGGGTGCTCTTGCCTGCGCCGTTTTCGCCCAACAAGGCGTGGATCTCACCAGACCGCAAGGTGAAATCAACCTGGTCATTCGCCAAGACACCGGGAAACTGTTTAGAAATCCCTCTTAACTCAACAACATTGAGGTGGTCATCCATACTCAGCTCCGAAGATGACGGGTCGACGCCCATATCGGACGTCGACCCTTTTTCTGTTTATTTGTGTGGACTACTCCGGCAATTCCGCAGTAATGCCCTCAGCCCACCACTTCATGCAGTACTCGCAGCCTAACCCAAACTCGGGGAAGGCATCCAGGTCAACTTGCTCAAGCGCTTTACCTTCGGGAACAATCAGATTGCCTTGATTGTCATAGATCGGGCCTGAGAACACATCAAAGCGGGTGAAATCTCCCACCAGGGTGTCGGCCACCAGGTCACGAACAGCCTGGATCACATCTTCCGGAAGCTCAGCAACACCGGGCTGCAACTCCTCACCCTCCATGAAGCCGTACAGGCCGAGTGCTCCGGTATCACCATCAAAGTAATCCCAACCGGGGGTATAGGTCCCCGCGATCACGCCTTCGGCGATCTCCGCGTAAACCGGTCCCCAAACCCAGTAGGGCGCGGTCAGGCAGGCGTCGATTTTGCAGGAGCCGTACCAGTCATAGGTGACGCCCCATTTGCCCTTTTCCTGCGCTACATCAGCAACTGCTGGGGTGTCAGCACCCGTGAACACTACCTGTGCACCGGCATCGAACAACGAGGCTGCGGCCTCTTTCTCGATGATGGGATCATGCCAGGTGTTGATCCAGCGCACGTCAAGCGTGCACTCCGGGCAGGTTTCCCTCATCCCCAACGCAATAGCGTTGCCGAGGCGGATCTCCTCCGGGATCGGGAAAGTCGCCATGTACCCCAGCTTCGGGTTTCCATCCATTTGTGCCCGTGCGCCAGCAAGCATCCCTGCCATGTACTTCATGTTTTCCATGGCACCGAACAGGTTGCCGAAGTTGGTCATGTTGGATTTTATGCCCGAGATGTGGATATACGTGACATCCGGGAATTCTTCGGCGAGGACTTCCATGGGGTCCATGTAGCCAAAGGATGTGCCAAAGATCAGATCAAAGCCTTTCCGCGAGAGGCTGCGGAAAATCTGCTCCGAGTCAGCTCCCTCGGGTACGTTCTCGATATAGGCTATGTGGACATCCGGAACATTCTCTGCGACATATTCCAGGCCTTCGAAGTGCGCCTGGGACCAGCCACCATCGTCGTGAGGACCAATCAGGACCATGGCAATATTGAACTTGCCCTCTTCCACCGCGGGGATCTCGAAACCTCCCACGACTTCCGGTGCCTCTTCCCCACCGCAGGCTGTAAGTGCCAGAGCCAACAGGGTAAGGAGAACAGCTAGGCGTAACGCCATACTTCGTGACATCTCAAACTCCTCTTATTAGAATTTCCTTGAATGAGTTTCGGCTGACAACATTGCTCTTTTCTACGATGAACCACCTCCTTTGTGGTTTATTCGACTTCTGCGGTTTATGAAATGACTATTCGAGTGCCCGTTTTCCCTTCTAGAGCAAGCTCGATATTCACAGGATCTGTGATCAGGGCTTCCTTACCACCACGTTCTAGAAAGCCAACAATGGCCCGAATCTTGGGTTCCATGCTTCCCTTGCCGAATTGGCCATCGGCGAGATGCTTTTTCGCCTCAGCCAAAGTCATTCGATCAATCCATTGCTGATCCGGTTTATTGAAATTCAGCGCGACTTTCTCCACTGCTGTTGAGATTAAAAGCAGATCCGCCTGGATGCTATTTGCCAGTAATGCCGAGGCGAAGTCCTTATCGATCACCGCCTCAATCCCGGTGAGTTCGCCTTTCTCATTTTCAACTACGGGAATGCCCCCGCCGCCCACACCGATGACCACAAAACCATCTCCGATCAACGACTGGATCGCATCTTGCTCGATGATGCGGACAGGTAACGGCGACGGGACAACGCGCCGCCAACCTCGTCCTGCATCCTCCACGACCGTCCAACCTTCTTTCTTACTATGTTCCGATGCGGTCCCCTCATCCATGAAAGAACCAATCGGCTTCGATGGATTCTGGAAGGCAGGATCGTTTGGATCGACTAAGACCTGCGTAACAACTGTTGCCGATTTCTTGTCGAGCCCACGCAGTAGGAATTCGTTGTAAAGCGCTCGCTGGAACATATAGCCGATGGCACCTTGCGTGTCAGCTCCACATGTATCCAAGGGTACGGGGTGAAGCTCATGCAGCGCAAGTTCAACCCGGCGGAGGATGAAGCCCACCTGCGGTCCATTGCCATGCGTGATTACGACGTCCCAACCCTCTTCGATCATGCCGGCGATATGGGTCATAGATTCACCCGCTGCCGCATATTGATCCGCAACTGTTCTGTGTTGCTTATCTTTGATTAGAGAGTTGCCGCCAACAGCGACTACGGCAATTTTTCTTCCACTTGATTTGCTCATTCACAAACCTCCAAACTAGCGCATCGTTAATGCCATGACGGCTTTTTGTGCATGCAGACGATTCTCTGCCTCATCGAACACGACGCTATGCGGTCCGTCGATAACGCCATCCGTGACCTCGATGTTACGATCGGCGGGAAGGGGATGCATGTAAATTGAATCGGCTTTGGCCAGCCCCATTTTCTTCTCATCCGTAATCCAGTCTTTATACTTATCCTGGATTTTCTTCCCTTCCTCGGGATCTGTCGTCGTCAATAAAGGTCCCCAGGACTTAGCGTAGACGATGTCAGCATCTTTTACCGCCGCATTCATATCATCGACGACTTCAAACCCTGTGCCGAATTTCTTCGCCTGCGCCTTCGCTTGATCCATGATCTCCGGCATCAACTTGAATTCTGGAGGATGAGCCAAAACAACATCGAGACCAAAGCGGGGCATCTGTAAGATTAGCGATTGCGGCACTGAGATAGGTTTCAAGTAGGAAGATGCATAAGCCCAGGAGACCACCATCTTCTTTCTGCGCAGATCCCTGCCCTTCTTCTCGATGATCGTCATGAGATCGGCCAGGATCTGGAATGGATGGTAGAACTCACACTGCATGTTGAAGACAGGCTCGCGCGAGGCTTCCGCGACCAGGTTTAGGTACCGATTTCCAATCCCCCAATCGACGTGCCGGATTGCGATTCCATCGAAATAACGACCGAAGATCTCCCCCATCTCCTTCTCGGTATCTCCATGAGAAATCTGGGTTGTCCGCGATTCGATAAAAGCGGCATGCCCTCCCAGCTGAGCCATCCCCGCCTCAAACGAACCGCGTGTGCGAGTGCTAGAGAAGAAGAACAACATCGCCAGAACCTTATCTCGTAAGTAAGGATGGGGTTCTCCAAGCGCCCGCTTGCGCTTAAGATCAAAAGCTACTTCCAGAACGGTTTCGACCTCCTCACGGGTAAAATCGAGGTCACCGATGAGGTCTCTTCCACGTAAATCTGTTTGCATGGACGCTTCATCTCCTATCTTATGGTTATGGGTTCCTTTTTTTCGATAGTTCAGATCGGCGTTGAGCTCTTTGGTTCATCGAGTCTCCTGCACCTATCCAGGTTGTTTGAGCTCACCTTTCAAACTCCACCTGCACTAACTATTCGACTCTATTGTTCGTTCCTCTTGCTTCCGATAATCGACGTACTCACTCCATAGCGCCGAGGACGGACGCCAACAGCCCCATGCGCATGACCACACCATTGAACGCTTCCAGCCAGTATCGAGACCAACGTGTGGCGTCAACATCGGGAGGAATCTCATCCATCCGCGGCAGGGAGTGCAATAGGATCGCGTCCGACTTTGCTTTACCGGACAGCAGTTCACGCGTGATCTTGTAATTCGCGGGTGTCAAGCCGACGTCCCCATCCCGTTCGTCACGGGATTTGGTGTAATCCGGCTGGACGACCGGCTCTACCAAGATTACATCCGCTTCACTAATCGCTTGCTCCACATGTTCTGCCTCAGCGAAATCGAGACTGAGTAGTTCAAGCTCTTCTTTAAACTCATCCGTGAGAGACATCTCAGGCGGGGATACGAACGTGATCGGACAATCAAATTGGGTCAGGCCATAGGCTAAGGAGTGCATTGTTCGCATGCGCATATCGCCAACAGCCAGCCAGCGAAGCCCATCTAGACGGCCTTTCTCCTGATGTACAGTGTACAGGTCGGTGAGTATCTGAGTCGGGTGTTCCCCCCAGCCATCACCGCCGTTGATAATCGGAATAGAAGCCCATTTCGCGGCCTCATGCGGCGCGCCCTGCTCGAAATGCCGCATCACGATCACATCACCGTAGAACTCCAGCATCTTCACTGTGTCCTTAATCGACTCCTGATAGTAATCTCCCGCCCGAGTCATCTTTGCATCGGCAAAGCCTGTCACTTGCCCGCCCAGGCGTATCATCGCTGCTTCGTGAGCAAGACGGGTTCGAGTGCTTGGTTGGTAGAAAGCTGTAACCAGCGTTTTCTCTGATAGCAAATCTGTATTGCGTCGATCGCGCGCAAATGGCGCCAAACGGTCACACACTTCGAAAATTCGGTAATACTCTTCCCTCTCAAATCCTTTTAGGGAAAGTATGTCTCGTCCAGAAAAACTGCGCATGAATCTACTCCTCCATTTCCTTTTTTTGTACTCGTCGTTTTGTCTGTCCCTAATTTTTCCCCCTTGCCTCACGCTTATGGCAACCGACGGTTAATATGAAATCGAAAGGTGCCTGGCAAGAAATAACTATACGTGTGGTCGATCACTTCTCCATCTTTTGAATAAAGCTGGGCTTCGAAGAACAGCAAGGCATCCCCGCGCTGAATTTTCAGATGACGGGCCACCTCCGGGGAAGCCGATACTGCGGTGATATCTGTGGGAGATTGCCAGATTTCAGGTTCATCTCGCTGAAGGAGTACTTCCAGGACCGAACCCCGGAATTCACCTGCTTTGATATCCACAGGCAGATATTTTTCCGGGAGAATGTCAATAAGGAAGGCAACAGGTCTCCCTTCTGTCAAGATCACCCTCGAGATTTCGATCAATGGAAGTTCATTTCCCCATCTGAATCGCTGCAGTTCTTCCTCTGTCGCTGTCCGCTCCCTGATTTCCAGATCCCCCGTCTCGACCTTAAGGCCGATCCGATCTGCGAGCCGCTCGATACTCTCCAGGGTTTCGAGCCCGGTGTCAATCACATGAGGTAGTTGAGTAACGTACGTGCCCACACCCTGACGACGTACGATCCTCCCTCGACGCTCGAAGATTCTCATCGCCTCGCGCAGGGTCGCGCGTGAAACCCCAAGGCTGCGGGCTAATTTTGGTTCAGACGGAAGATACGTCCCTGGTTCGACGCTCTCAAGGATCTCAGAAAGAGTCTCAGCTGTACTTTCATAAAGAGGGCGGCGCTTTGTCTCTTCTCGTATTTCCATTCGACTCATTTCTTCACTCGCGTTGTCAGCTTCATGGGACCGATATTTTAAGAGCCTAATCCCCGCCTTCCACCACAGGAATAACTTCAAAACGGTTAACGTCAACGAGACCTTTATCGGAGATTCGCAGATCGGGAATAACAACGAGTGCCAGAAGACTGAGCTGCATATTGGCATTGTTCAAGTTGCAGCCACATTCTTTAAAAGCGTCGAGAACGCGTTCAGCCTTCTCAGCGACGATCTCTGCCCGTTCTTCCGACATCAAGCCCGCGATCGGCAGCTCTACCAAGGCGACAGTTTTCCCCTCGCGGATAACGATCTGTCCACCGCCTACCTCCGCGAGCCGATTGGCGGCCAGAGCCATATCCGTCTCATTTGTCCCGACGACGATCATATGGTGAGAATCATGGGCTACGGTTGAGGCGATGGCGCAGGGGCGATCGAAACCAAACCCGTGGACAAACCCTACTTGAACTTCGCCCGTCGCCTGGTGACGCTCAACAAGCGCAACCTTGGCGAGATCCTGTTTGATATCAACTGCGATCGTTCCATCTACCGCCTTCATTTCCATCTTAAGATGTTGCGTCGGAGCCTGGTTCTCAATGACTCCGATGACGTTGACAGTAAAAACACCATCTTTTGAGACATCGACAGAAAAATCTTCTGCGCGGAGTTCTTTTCCAAGGCGGACGGAAGACTTCACCTCAGGCGGATATACAAAATCGGGGATATCCACCAGAAGTTCTCCATCCTCGGCAATGAGCCTGCCACGTGCAAAGACCATCTCTGCAGCAAAGGATTCCAGCTCGCCTACGAGCAGTAGGTCTGCATACCGCCCGGGAGCGATCTGTCCGATATCGCCGGCGAGGCCAAAATGCTCCGCGGTGTTGAGCGTTGCCATCTGAATAGCGGTGATCGGCTCCAGACCCTGCTCGATTGCATGCCGCACAACTCGATCCATGTGCCCATCATGCACTAATGTCCCGGAGTGGCTGTCATCGGTTACCAGGAGGAAATGGCGAGGGTCGAGACCCTCTTCCGTGACAGCTCGCACCTGACTCGCCACGTCATGCCACGCTGACCCGAGCCTCATCATCACCTTCATGCCCTGGCGGGCACGCGCGAGCGCATCCTCCAGACGGGTGCCCTCGTGGTCATCTTCCGGTCCCCCGGCAACGTAACCGTGGAACGGCTTACCCAGGTCAAGCGAGGCATAGTGCCCTCCGATGACCTTTCCTGCAGCGCGGGTTTCCGCCATCTCCAGGTGCATTTTCTCGTCACTGTTAAAGACACCCGGGAAGTTCATCATTTCGCCTAACCCAATAATCCCCGGCCAGGACAGCGCCTCGGCAACTTCCTCAGGGCCAATCGCGGCGCCGGGCGTCTCCAAGCCCGGAGCGGATGGCACACAAGATGGAACCTGTACCCACACATGAATAGGCTGAATAGCCGCCTCATCTGCCATGAGACGCACACCATCAAGCCCGAAGACATTTGCGATCTCATGTGGGTCGATGAACATCCCTGTCGTGCCGCGCGGGGCCACCGCACGTACAAACTCTCCAACCGTGATCATGCCCGACTCAACATGCATATGGCCATCCAACAAGCCGGGGACAATATGGCGGCCTTCTGCCTCGATAACTCGAGTGTCAGGCCCTATGATGTGACTCGCGTCCTGGCCTACAAAGGCAATGCGTTCCCCAAAAATCGCAACGGAGATTCCTGGGAGGATTTCCCCGGACTGAACGCAAACCCATCGACCGCCGCGTATGACGACATCCGCCGGTTTTCTGCCCATGGCGACATCGACGAGTGATCGGCTTAATTCGCTCAAACTTTTAGTATCCATCTTCCTCTCTTTCACAATGTAGGGTATGGAACCAATAGCTCAATCCCTATTCGCTAGATTTAATGCCACGCGATTATGGGTCTCTATTAGCGATGGAAGTTCGACGGGCTGCAGCTCCCCCTCTGAAACTACCGCCCGGCCATGGACATAGTTGTAATCGACATGCACAGGATTACAGAAGAACATCGCCGCTAATGGATCGTGAAGCGCACCCGAAAAGTCAACACGGTCTAAGTTCATAGCGATGAAATCCGCGCACATACCTTCCTGGAGGGCTCCGATATCATCCCTCCCTAAAACCTCCGCCCCTCCAATGGTAGCCAGAGCGAGAACCTGACGGGCAGTCAGCAATGATTCCTCGCCGTCGATCTCCGGAGCTACAGCAGCTCCAACGCGCGAGAGCAGCATTGCCTGGCGTGCTTCTGCGATCAGATGAGAGCTATCATTGCTTGCCGAACCATCAACGCCGATACTAACTTTCACACCTCGTGATAAAAACCGTCGAATAGGCGCGATTCCTGAGGCGAGGCGCATGTTGGATGATGGACAATGCGCTACACCCATACCACCATCCGCCATCCGCTCGACCTCTTCGGGGTTGATATGAACAGCATGCGCAAACCAAACATCCTCCCCGGCCCAATCCAGCATCTCAACGTATTCCAGGGGACGATGCCCAAACTTGTTTACACAAAACGATTCTTCATCTAGCGTTTCCGCAAGATGCGTATGGAGATGAACACCGCTAGACCTGGCAAGAGCTGCACTCTCCCGCATGAGATCCGGCGTAACTGAGAACGGCGAGCAAGGGGCAACGACGATCCTGACCATCGCTCCCGGGTTGGGATCATGATAGGTCTCGATCACCCGCTGTGTATCCTTGAGAATAAACTCCTCTGCCTCCACAACATCATCGGGGGGCAGCCCGCCCTTGCTTTCCCCCAGGCTCATGGAGCCTCTACTGGCATGCAGGCGCATACCCATGCCTCGAGCCGCTTCGATCTGATCATCGAGTCGACAGTCATTTGGGAATATATAATGGTGGTCAGATGTCGTCGTACAGCCAGATAATGCCAGTTCAGCTAACCCTAACTGGGTGGATACACGGATAGCTTCCGGTGTAAGCCCGGCCCAAATAGGATATAAGGTTTTTAACCAACTGAAGAGATCGGCATCCTGCGCTTGAGGAATTACGCGCGTGAGGGTTTGGTACAGATGATGATGTGTGTTTACCAGACCGGGGAGAACAATATGTCCATCGAGGTCGAGGATTTCATCGGCTTTCTTGGGAAGTTCGTCAGTGGGACCAACCTGCTTGATCCAACCGTTTTCGGCGTAAAAACCTCCATTTGGGATCTCACGCCGTTGACCATCCATCGTGACAAGAAGCATGGCATTACGGATCAATAACGTCGCCATCAGCCCTCCCTGGATTGACAACGCGAGTCTAGCATCTCCATCTAAATGCGTCAATTGTCAGACAACATAGACAGGGCGGATAATTGTCATACTTAAACGAAAACTCGCCGCCCTTTTAAAGGGGACGGCGAGTAATTATCTGCGCGAATCGCACTCAGGGTAAAGTGCGTTGGGCAGAACGGAGTGTGTTTGCAAGCAAACCGGCGATGGTCATTGGGCCAACACCGCCAGGAACTGGGGTAATTGCTGCGGCAACTTCCATGGCCTCGTCGAAAGCTACGTCGCCTGTCAGGCGATACCCCCTCTCGCGGCTGGGGTCGTCAACACGATTCATACCGACGTCAATAACGTATGCACCGGGTTTGATCCAATCACCACGAATCATCTCTGCCCGACCTATGGCAGCGATGAGAATATCCGCCTCCCGGCAGACTGCGGGTAAATCTTTCGTGCGGGAATGACAGATTGTGGTTGTGGCGTTGGCTTTCACCAACAGCAGCGCCGCTGGCATGCCGACGATGTTCGATCGGCCTACAACAACTGCATTTGCTCCCTCTATCTGCGCTCCCGCTTTCTCCAGCAGGATCATGCATCCAGCCGGGGTGCAGGGGACGAAGAGCGGTTCGCGGCCCTTCTGTGCCAGACGCCCGATGTTTACTGGGTGGAAACCATCAACATCCTTATCGATGCTGATCGTTCGCAAAATCTGCTCCTCATCTAGACCTGCCGGAAGTGGAAGCTGGACAAGGATTCCATGCACCTTGGAATCTTCATTCAGCATCTGAACTAGTTTCTCGACTTCTTCCTGGGAAGCGTCGTCGGGCAGTTCATGATGAAAAGATTCAATACCTGCCTTAGCGCTGGCTTTTCGTTTCATGCGCACATAGGTATGCGACGCCGGGTTATCACCAACAAGCACCGTTGCCAACCCTGGTTGAGTTCCCCCCGCAGCGATTAATTCTTTCACACCCTTGGCGACATCTTCGCGTAGTTCAGCCGCGATTGCTTTTCCGTCAATGATCTTTGCCGTCATATTCCACTCCTTTAGATTCCTGCATATAAGTAGCTAGTTGAAGACGCACGATCCAGCCATCTACAAGATGCGAGACAAGACTTATTAGCCATCTTCGCACAATGATTATGGTCTAACTAACAGACTATCTTCAAGTACGGACGTGCCATGGACTACCTGACACTTGTCCTAATTTAATAAAGCAGACGAATCTTGGCTTCAAGCGGAAAATTCAAGGGGAAGGGCGCCAGGCGGCGTCGAAATCCCAAAGCGGGTCAGATGTAATCTCCCCGTAATTCGTACAGGTTAAGCTGATGATGGCGATATCGTGATTTACACCATCTGGCCAAGTTTCAAACACTATCCACTGCCCGTCCGAGGACCAGGTTGGTTCCGACATGGGCTGTGCCGCAAGTGGTCCTTCAGGGCAAACCCTGATTACTCGATACCCCGCTTCTTCGAACGGCGCCACAACCAGTCTGGAGAGCCCGCCCACAAAACGTTGGTACAGGATCAAACTTCCATCGGGAGACCATGCCGCATGCGTGTCTCGTTCTGTGTCGCCTGCCGAGAACTTCACAGCATCACCCCCTTGAGCGGGCATGATCCAGAGTTCGGTGATCCCACTTAGTGAGCTCGCGAAGATGATCCGATCCCCCGTAGGCGACCACTCAGGCAGACGATTGTAAGCAAGATTGTCATTGAGATTCTTGACGTTCTCGCCGTCAAGATCCATGGTGAAGATCTGTGGGCGATTGGTTCGCAACGAAGTGAAGGCAATGCGGTTGCCGTTTGGATCCCAAGCAGGATCGTAGTCGCCCCCAGGAGCCGTGTGTAATTGTCTGGGCTCCGAGGCAATGCCGATGGGGTCAACGTCGATCAGCCATAAACTCGACCCCGGGTATTCCTCCTGGTTGGCGCGGCAAGGTGAAGTGAAGACAAGCCTGTCCCCCGCCTGTGACCAGGCCGGCTGACAAGCCCCCTCTTGGATATTTGTAAGTTGTTGAAGGCCTGTTCCGTCAATATTAAGTAGATAAATCTGCGCCCGGCCATCTCGGTTAGAAGCGAATGCAATTTGACCGAGCCCTCCACCCGTAGACGTCGCGGTAGGTTGTGAAAACGGTGTCGCTGTTGCCTCGCTCACTACCACAGACGGCGTGTCTGTCCCGGCCAATATCGGTGTTGAAGACGCGGTGAGGACGGCAATAATTTGAGTTGCTGTAGCACCAGGATCAATAATTTCGCTGCCCTCAGGAGTAGCGGAAGCAGTTTGCGCGGGGCTCTGAGCTAAGATCCCGACCAACTTTGGACCAAGATCGGGGATGAGTACGAACAGCCCTATCAGAACAACAATAGCAGCCAATCCGACAATCAAAGATTTGGGGATGCTGCGTTTTCGTATTCGACGAGAGACTACAGGTTCTGTGCCATCCGAATCATCAACGGGGGTCGGAATCACAGTTTGCTGCAGATTATCGTAATCTCGAACGATTGTCGGATGTCTGGATCGAGAGGCCGATTGCATTGCTGAAGCGAATTCAGCGATGGATTGATACCGTTCTGATGGATCCACAGCCAGCGCTCTGGAAATCACACCCGCAAGAGCGATGCTTATCCGTGGGTTTCGTTTCCGAATGGGGGTTAATTTATCGCGCCCCATCGCCCGTTCAAGCGAGTCCTCAGGAATTGTCGCGGTTAAAACTGCATAACAGGTTGCGCCCAGTGAATACACATCGGTGCGCCAATCAGTTTTCCCTGTTCCGTATTGCTCGGGCGGCGAAAATCCCGGCGTCATCGCCTTCGCTCCTGTCGTCGTCGCTCCACCCTTTTCAACAATCTTCGCCAAACCAAAATCAACGAGCATCGCCCGATTATCTGGGGTGATCTTGATATTGCCGGGTTTGAGATCTCTATGAAGGATCGCAGGATTACGACTGTGCAGGTAAACTAGCGCATCGCAGATCTCGAGGAACCACGGCAACGCCTCCTCCTCAGAGATCGATCCTCGCTTCTCAAGCTGCTCACGTAAATCCACCCCCTTGATGAAATCCATCACCAGATATTGACCCTCACCCTCGATAACAAAGTGATCGGTGACGCGCGGCATATTGGGATGACGCAGACTGGCAAGGATAGTTGCCTCACGGCGAAATTGGCGCGCATACTCTTCTGTCGTGAAGAGGTTTTCCTTCACCGCAACAGCGACGCCAAGGTTTATGTCGAAGGCTTTATACACAGCCCCCATGCCACCTTGGCCTAAGATACCTTCTATGCGATAACGATGGCGGAGTAAGCTTCCAGTCTTTAGGGGCATTAAGGTCTCAGTCAAGAAGAACGATTGCGCTAACCTCGCCCATTGTAGCAAACGGTCAATGATTTGACCACCATTAACCTGGATCGAAGGGTTACTGTAAGTGTTTAAGACGTTAGAATGGAGAAAGACCCATTAATCACGAATGCTGAAATTTGAGTCCAGTAAAGAGAGCCATCTCTCAGTTTCTATGCAAAAAAAGAGAGTATATGACAATGCCGATGTCAACTCAAATTAACTCCCCTGATACTATTCATCACTGTCTCACGCAAAATGCGGACCGTGGTCTGTTAGCTATGGCGATCACGCTATTCCTCCTTCTCATCAGCGGGTGTTCAAGTATTCAATCGGCTCCCCCACCTACCCCCACATCTTTATCTGCACAACTCGAACAGAACTCTCACTCGAAAATCCGGGGGGAATCTACGCCGCTTCACTTGCCCGTCGCGACCCCACCCCCGGCTTCTTCCCCAACGGCTGCGCCAACACCAAGCCCATTCTTGCGCGGTCCACTCGCCATCGGCACTTCCGTTGCCGGTCGGGATTTGGAGGTCTTCCAATTCGGTTCCGGCGCTTCTCAGAGAATGATTGTCGCCGGAATTCATGGCGGTTATGAAGGAAACACCATCCGCCTCGCAGATGAAATGATCCAGGTTCTGACAGCGAAACCGGATTTAATTCCGACCTCAGTCACATTGTACATCCTGAGGTCGCTTAACCCCGATGGAGAAGCCAGGTCGGATAGTTATAAGGGCCGAGCCAACGAGAACCTCGTTGACTTGAACCGGAACTGGCCAGCATTCTGGCAGTCCACCTGGCCCCGGGAGGGTTGTTGGACCTACACCTATGTTTCGGGCGGGAGCCATCCTGCTTCCGAACCTGAAACACGCGCCTTGATGAATTTCCTCTTGACGTACCGGATCGAAGCATTGATCTCCTACCACAGCGCAGCGCTGGGCATCTTTCCAGGTGGTCAGCCTCCGGATTCCGCTTCCATCAGCCTTGCGGAAGCCATCTCAAAAGTGAGTGATTACCCCTACCCGCCAATTGAAACCGGCTGCCAGTACACAGGTCAACTTATCGATTGGGCTTCACTGCAAGGTATCGCTGCAGTAGATATTGAACTGACCAATCATGAAGACACAGATTTGTGGCAGAACTTAAAAGTGCTTGAAGCATTCCTTGCCTGGGATTCAGCTCAACCCAATCCGTAGATGGATAGGGCGCCTCCACCGCAAATGCTGCACCCGCTTCGTGCTCAAACACAACGGCAAATCACATGAAGAAAGAAAACCGCCTCGGGGACATGCTCTCATGTCAATCGAGGCGGTTTGCGAATGTTTCAATTCTTGGTTCTGAAGAATCAAGCCCGCACTTCTTCAGATCATGCAATCCCAAATCAGGCTGGTGCTTCCTCCTGCTTCCTCAATCGGTGCGCGCGGTAAAGGTCCATGAGATGAAGGATGAAAGCTCCAAATCCGCGTAAACCGAGATAGGGGAAAAGACCGAACCAGCCAATATAGGGCACCAAACAAGCCAGGATTACAACTCCAGCACCAGAGGCTTGCAGCTTCCACCCCTCTGCTCCCGTGAATACCAGACCGGCGATCAAACGCACCATCGCTGTGAGGCCAAAAACAATGCCGACAGCGACGAAAATAGCGACGCAGAATCCTGGCACAGCAGGCACGATGCCCCATGCTGAGATTTCAGAAAGGCTCATTAAGCCCACCGCAATCGCAATTAAGAACACTGTGTTGGCCAATCCAACCCAAAAGGCTCGGCCTGGTTTTTCTTCTGCTGATCGCGTGATACCTTCGACCAACTCTCCGAAAAGCGCCTCGAGGGTGATGAAGAATGCAGCCAGGCAGAAACCTATCAAAACCACCAGTAGTAGAAGAAGAAACGGTTGATCCATTGTAAATACCTCCGATATTTTCTTTTTAAAGATTATGTTTGAACGTAACCGTCAACTCAAATTCCTATTCTTCCTTAGAACCTCTCAGCAACTGATGATGAGAGTTTCTCAATGCTGAGCCTGCCCATTGGCAGACTGCCGGAGCAGGAGTCCATTACTTAAGAGCCAAAGCAAGGTCGTCCCTCCAATCACCAAGGCGAGCGAAAGTCCTGTGATTGGCCAATCTATCGCCGGCATGGAAAACGTGGCGATCCACTGGGTGTGAATCCAGTTGAGGAACTCTCTCACAAAAAGGAGCCCTTGTGCGGATAGTTCCTCGAATTTCCGCAATGGTTCGAGGAGCTCCACGAGGGAAAACCTGTTTACAAGTTCAAGGGAGATTCTTGGCCAGATGGCGGCGGACACGATAATAGCGGCGGCGAGCTGAGCCATTAATACCAGGTACAAGTAAGGCTTTCTATCTTCCTTCAGAGCAATGGAGCGGATGACCCTCGCTGAGATATCATGCGCCAACGGCTCATCCTGCAAGCGCTCCATCTCTGAATATAAGTATTTCAAGCTCGCGTACTTTGCGGCGCAGTCATCACATTGCGCAAGGTGCAGTTCCAGTCGCTCACGATCCTCATCTACGAGCACACCATCCAAATACTCCTGCATTGACCACTCATCATGATGAGACTTACGATCTTTAGACATCCGTTGATATCCTCTGCGCTAAAGATTTCCGCGCCCGAAAAAGGTTACTCTTCACATCACTGAGGGGGATATTCAATGCCTTTGATATCTCCAAATAGCTCAGTTCCTGAAAGTGCCGAAGTTCGATCACGGCTCGATAATGCGCTGGCAGCATACCTATTGCCTGACGCAACGATGTTTTCCGTTCATGGTCTTCCTGAGCGCGTTCAGGGCTTTGTTCATTAGAGACCGCCAGTTCAAACTCGTCATCCAGTGGTAAACAATAACGCCGATTTCGATTGATATAGTTCAGGCAGAGATTCACCGCGATCCTTCGCGCCCATGGGATAAATGGGCGATCACAATCGTAGGAGTCAAGATGAGAATGCACACGGATAAAAGTCTCCTGAGTTAAATCCTCCGCGTCATGCGGATCTCCCAACATGCGATAGCATACGTTGAAAACTAAGCCCTGATAGCGTTGGACCAAGTCACCATATGCTTCCAGCTCACCACGCTTTGTGCGGAGTACAAGGCTCCGGTCGGAGGGATTTTCCATGCCTATACATTACTACACGATTAAGAGAGGAAATGTTGCAGTTCGTTAACAAAACCGCGGTCTGCGGGAGATTTAACGCGCAGACATTATAGCGCAGGCTACGCCTGCGACCGGAAGCAGCGCTTCCTGACTCCACAAAGACCAACACCCCTCTCCAGTGTGGTACTTATCACAATGCCTATCCCATGAGCGCTGCTAAGTATTCCTTTGTGCATAATTGGTTCGAGCTGAGAGCTTGATGTTTGATCCGGGCGGGGCTCCACGCTTCGCGAGGGGAGTGGTCCCTCGACACTTCGGCTTAGTTTATCTTGAGCGAAAAGAATTGGAGCCGAAGGGCTCAGTGCAGGCGAGCTCGGGATGATAAGTCCCCCACGGTCCCCTCGCGTGCATCCCCGAAGCAGAGCGGAGGGGGTTTTGGGGGATTTAGGGGAAAAAAAGAAAATCATCACGTCTGCAAAGCTCCGTCAATTTGTTCAGCCACGCAAACCTCGTAGCACAGCGCAACCGGAATGCAGAACTTCCGCACTCCACAATAGCCAAGTCTTTTTTTCCAAAGGGTTCCATGCTTTACGGTATAATCGCCGGCATTAGGAGGGTTTCATGATTGAGATTACAGAATCTGCCGAGAAAGCAATCAAAGAACTATTGCAAGATGAGAGCAAATCAGGAATGTCCTTGCGGATACAGATCGTTGGCCGCGGACCAGGAGGGTTCCAGTACGCGGTGAGGTTTGTGCCCGAGGAAGATCAATCTGACGATGATGAAGCGATTCGATGCGATGGCTTCAGAGTCCTGATCGATCCTGAGACTGTACCCGATTTCAAAGGCTCGAAGCTGGACTATAAAGAAGACAATTTCCAGCAAGGCTTTCTGATCGATAACCCCAATCCTGTTTGGAAGGACCCAGACGCGCAGGCGGTTCAAGAGCTATTGGACACCAAGGTCAATCCCGGCCTGGCTTCCCACGGAGGTTTTGTGGCCTTGCTCGACTATAAGGACGATACCGCGTATATCACCTTCGGCGGTGGTTGTCAGGGCTGTGGGCTCGTCGATGTGACGCTTAAGGATGGGGTAGAGGTTACGATTAAAGAAGCCCTGCCTCAGGTGAAAAAAGTCATTGATACAACCGACCATGCGTCAGGCAAGACTCCTTTTTACAATAACGACGGAGATGGGGATTCAGCGCTCTCCTGACAACTGCTCGACTCCGCACTAAACATCGAGAACACAAAAGGGGCTCCGATGATACCTTCGGAGCCCCTTTCTATATTGACTTCACTGGGTCAAACATCCAAATTACGGACTTCCTTCGCATGTGTTTGGATGAATCTACGTCGCGGCGGCACGGCGGCGCCCATCAACATGTCAAACGTCCGATCTGCTGCCGCCGCATCTTCGACCGTTACTTGAAGCAGGATCCGATTAGCGGGATCCATCGTCGTATCCCAAAGTTGCTCCGGATTCATCTCGCCCAAGCCCTTATAGCGCGAGAGTGAAACACGATCTCCGTCTACGCCTATTTCCTTGATAATCTGATCCTTTTCAGTTTCAGTGTACGCGTAATGGATCTTTTTCTTGTAACCAATACGATAAAGAGGCGGCTGGGCGACGAAGAGATGCCCGTCCTCAATCAGTTGATTCATATAGCGGAAGAAGAATGTCAGGAGCAGCGTGCGAATGTGGCTGCCATCCACATCTGCATCGGTCATAATAATGACCCGACCATAACGCAAGCCCTCGAGGTTAAAAGTCTCACCGATGCTGGTTCCCAAAGCGGAAATCATCGCCTTGACCTCATTGTTGGAGAGGATCTTATCCAACCTGGCCCGCTCTGTGTTCAGGATCTTGCCCCGCAGCGGCAGGATGGCTTGGAAATGTCGATCCCGGCCCTGCTTCGCAGTACCACCCGCCGAATTGCCCTCTACGATATAGAGTTCACACTTATTCGGGTCTCGTTCTGAGCAATCCGCCAGCTTCCCCGGAAGCGTCATGCTCTCCAGTACACTCTTACGGATAACCAGGTCTCGCGCTTTCTTTGCGGCATCTCTCGCCCTTGCGGATGTCAGACATTTCTGCACGATCACCTTGGCCGCTCTCGGATTCTCTTCCAGGAATTCA
Source organism: Anaerolineales bacterium (assembly GCA_030642885.1). Lineage (GTDB taxonomy): Bacteria > Chloroflexota > Anaerolineae > Anaerolineales > E44-bin32 > E44-bin32. The sequence continues at coordinate 24,892 of DAOWMX010000001.1, forward strand.
TAGAAAGCCTCACCCAATACCTGCTGGACCTGGGTCTGGACCTCCGCGTTCATCAATTTCACCTTGGTCTGACTTTCAAACTGGGGATCACGATGTTTGATGCTAACGATCGCCGTAAGCCCTTCGCGTGTATCATCACCGCTAAAATTGGGGTCCGTATCTTTCAGCAAGTTGTTCTTGCGAGAATAATCGTTGATCGTTCTCGTGATTGCTGCCCGGAGCCCTGTCAGATGGGTGCCGCCGTCGACTGTATTGATCGTATTTGCGAAGGAATACACGGACTCAGCATACGCATCTGTATATTGAAGTGCGACTTCGATTCCAGTCCCGTCCGTTTCTTTCTCGACATGAACCACGGGGTGCAATACTCCCCTATTGTGATTAAGATAAGCGACGAAGGAGCTGATCCCGCCTTCGAAGAAGAATGTCATCTCTCGGCCGTCGCGCTCGTCGAGCAGATGAATGGCAACGCCCCGGGTGACAAACGCCATCTCTCTGAAGCGTTGAATTAGACTCTCATAACGATACTCGAAGTCCCCCTTGAAAATTGTCCGATCAAACATGAACGTGGTTTTCGTGCCTGTCTCATTTTTCGAGACTTTTCCGATAGCCTTAACCGGGTCCATGGGAGCGCCGCGCTCGTAGCGTTGGAAGTAGATCTTGCCATCCCGCTTGACCTCCACTTCACACCACTCAGAAAGTGCGTTGACAGCCGAGACGCCAACGCCGTGCAGCCCACCGGAGACCTTGTAGCCATCCCCGCCGAACTTGGCGCCGGCATGCAGTATGGTCATTACGATTTCGAGGGCGGATTTTTTCTGCTCTGGATGCTTATCGACAGGGATGCCGCGCCCATTGTCCTCCACAGATACACTGCAATCAGGATGGATCACGATATCAATGCGATCACAGGCGCCAGCAAGCGCCTCGTCAATTGAGTTGTCAACGACTTCATATACCAGGTGATGAAGCGCTTTTATATCCGTGCCGCCAACATACATGCCCGGTCGGCGGCGGACAGCCTCTAAGCCCTCCAGAACCTGGATATCTTTTGCTGCATAGCTGCTTACTTTTTTTTGAGACCGCTTGGCCACGTTGCGTTCTCCTTTATCTATTCCCTGTTGCTAATCAACAGGGTCGATTTACCGTTTCACTTCGAGTATAAAAAATGCTTTGCTCATTCGTCCGTAAGTTTAGGTTCTTCCTGATTCAGCACATTTGTAATCCGCGCGAGTTGCCCCTCGAGCCAATCCCTTCGTCCCTGAAAGAACACATAACTTCCAGCAATCAACATTGTTGCAATAAAAGCATGGCCCATGATGGCCAACGCGAATATCCAAGAGTCTTCTTGCGCTAAAGACCAGACCTGATAGGTAGATACCCACATGATGAGGAATGCAGTGAGCAGGTATCCGGTTGACCCAAAAAAATTAAAACGCACTACGCGGATACTTTGTTTAATCGCACTCCAGATTCCCAGGCGGTAGCGGATAATGCCATGGGGGGTAAATGCTATGTAAACCCCGGCAACGAAAAGAACAGGCAAGGCGATATACGTTAGACCATTGATCCCAGCTGCGAGAATTCCAACCGTGAGGATAACTACCGTGAGGAGATACCCTCCTATCGCCAGAAACACTAATTTCATCCAATCCCGCCATAGATGGTCAAATACAGCTTCCGGGTCTGTCTGCTTTACCACCAATCGATGAAAGATCGTACCTGCGCCGATCCCGGCCAGCGCCATAGTGCACCATATTAAGACAACAAACATCGGGTCGAGTATCTCCAACTGTGATGCCGGTCCTAGGGGTGTTAGCACAGGCATTCGACCCGCTACCAAACTTGGTATGCCCACGGATACGCTCGTGAGTAGGGCGAACAGAAAATTGAAAGGCATCCCCCCGGGAAGCGTGCTGAACGAAGCAAGAAGGTTGTACCTCTCACCTAATAGATTCAGCATTTCCGGGAAGAGAGCCAGCTGCTCCGTCATTCCAGGATCGGTGCCCGCCGGAATAGTCAACCCGGCTGCGGCAGCGTGAATCAGGGATGGCACCGTCAGGTGCGGGCCGAACCAGAGGAACAAATCCAAAAGCACGGGCGGTAAGATTAAGAGCGGCTGAGCCGCTATTCTGTCAAACCCAGTCAACAACGCGGACAGTATGCTAATCGGCTTGGGTTCAACCTGATTATCAGATAGTTTCACGAAATATGATTCTACCACAGCGGGCATTTTTTCCTACCTACCCACCGCTCTTCAACGCACACTTTTTCCACTTGATAATACCGACCCGAGGTGAATTTCTGCTTGGTTGACCCGCATTTTTATATCCATTAGAATCGCTCCATAAGGTTTGAATGTTGACCAAGCACATAGCGATCCTCACAGACTTCGGCATGGATGACACCTACCTGGGGATGATGAAGGCGGCTATTGCCGGCATCTCTCCGGCGGCGCGCATCATCGACCTTACCCATGCAATTCCCGCCGGCAATGTCCAGCGTGCCGCCTTCGAAGTTTGGCGTGTACGACCCTACCTCCCACCCGGAACCATTCTCCTTGCGGTCGTTGACCCCGGTGTCGGAACTAAAAGGCGAGCGATAGCACTAAAGCTGCCTGGCCTGGTTTGCGTCGGTCCGGATAATGGCCTCTTCAGCTTCTTGCTCTATTCGACAGATAAGTACACGGCGGCGGAATTAGTGAACCCTCGTTATCAGCTGCTAGATATCAGCCATACATTTCACGGGAGAGACATCTTCGCCCCTGCGGCAGCCTATCTGGCACAAGATATTCCACTCGAGGACTTCGGTCCGATAACTCAAGAGCTCATTCGCATACCTGATCCGCTTCTAAGGGATTTGGGGGCGGGATCCATCCAGGGCGAGATCATGCACAGCGACCTTTTTGGCAACCTGATTACGAGCATTGGGAAGTTCGACAATACGGACGATGGCCTTTCCCTCAAGCCCTGGATCCCATCGTTTTCAGCACGCACTCTCATCGCCCAAGAATACGAGGTGCTTCTCCCTCAGGGGAATGTAGTACCATTGGGTCGAACTTTCGGCGACGCCCAGAAGGGCGAGGCGCTGGCCTATATTGGGAGTTCAAGCTTGCTCGAAATCGCGATTAATGGCGGTGACGCAGCGAAGACGCTCAACCTCACCCCGAGTGACGAGATTATCTTCAAAGTAAAAGGATGAAACATGCCCGCATTTCTCATTGAAGGTGGATATCCACTTAAAGGGGAAGTTACTCCCTCTGGCAACAAGAACGCCGCGCTGCCGCTGCTGGCCGCGTGCCTTCTCACCGATGAACCCGTGGTCTTGCACAACGTCCCACAAATCGGTGATGTACATGTGATGAGACAGCTGCTCGAGACTATGGGCGTGAAGGTCGATGACCTTAAGCCCCACAGCTGGCGCGTGCACGCTGAGGATATTCAAGATTGTGATCTCAACCCGGATTTAGCCAGGCAAATTCGCGCTTCGGTACTACTTGCCGGACCTATGCTAAGTCGAAAGGGAGGGATTGTTCTACCGCCGCCAGGTGGCGATGTCATCGGACGCCGTCGTGTGGACACACACTTCATGGCTCTTAAACGTCTAGGTGCTGAAATCAAATATGGCGAAAAAGAATTCTCCATGCGCGCGCCCCAGGGATTATCGGGCACGAAGATCCTCCTTGACGAAGCCAGCGTCACTGCAACAGAGAATGCGATCATGGCCGCCGTTGTCGCTTCCGGCGAATCGACGATATTGAATGCTGCCTCCGAACCCCATGTTCAGGAGCTTTGTGTCTTCCTGAATCAACTGGGAGCGAATATCGAAAACATTGGCTCTAACTCTCTGAAGATCTCCGGCGTGGAGAAGCTGCATGGAGGAGAGCACACAATCGGTCCAGATTACCTTGAAGTGATGAGCTTGATAGGCGCTGCTGTAATAACAGGCGGCGAGATCACGATCCGAGATGCCGCCCCGGAATATTTATCCATGGCCCGCCTTGTTTTCAATAAGCTAGGCGTTGATTGGGAAATCGATGGACATGACATATTCGTCCCTGTCGATCAGAAGATGAAAGTGGAGTTCGATATCGGCGAGAAAATTCCTCAGATTAGCGTGATGCCATGGCCGGCGTTCCCGACCGACCTTATGAGCATTGCCATCGTTGTCGCTACGCAATGTAAGGGCACTGTGCTTTTCCACGATTGGATGTATGAGACTCGAATGTTCTTCATTGACAAACTCGTATCGATGGGAGCAAACATCATCCTTTGTGATCCGCACCGCTCAATCGTCCAAGGCCCCAGCCAGCTTTTCGGTGAGCCGCTTGAAAGTCCGGATATTCGTGCCGGGCTTGCGCTCACATTAGCAGCACTCTCCGCGGAGGGGACATCTCGTATCAGGAACATCAACCAAATCGACCGTGGCTACGAGCGAATTGACGAGAAACTTCAGAGTCTAGGAGCACACATCCAACGCCAGGAAGATTAATCGGGAGAGCAAAAAAGTTGCTTTAAACCTGTGCCTGGAAATCCTCCGGGATTCTGTTAGCTTGTTCGAACCCGCTGGATCCTTCTCGGCGGTGATCGATTGCCAGGCTATCCTAAGGGATGCCTGCTTGTGGGCGCCACCCTCTGCGAATGGCGGGCTCCGATACCCCCCGATTTTCATTGTCTCGACTCTCGGTCCAGTGCTGATCGTTGATGTCCCCTAAGAAGACCTACATCAATTTTCTAAACCTTCTATAGGACCTCCCAAGACAATCTGTTGCGCAGCGTGCGTCATTCTTTTACAAAGACGTATCCGGCAGCTTTTTTCGTTCGGTGTGTCTGCATCACTCTATAGACCTGGCGAATACCTGAGCGAGTGTTCCTGTCGTCTTTTTCCCAACGATTTACCGTCCATCGGTTCAAACTCCTCCTTCTATTACGATCCTTTAATCGATAGACTCGTGCGTATACCCTCAAGGTTAACTCAATAGCTGAACGGTTTTGAGACGACGTTATCGCAGCTCAAAAACATGTTTCTCACCCATTGTCACCCATTGTCTTGACGGCGAGATAGAAGTGGGTTATACTTTGCACACGTGTGCAATAAATCGCCTGTACAGCGCCTTCCGGGTTCTAGCGATGGATAGAGTTTCCATTAAAGATATTGCAAAAGCGGCTGGTGTCTCTCATTCCACGGTTTCCCGCGCCCTGCGCGAAAGCCCTCTGGTGAATGCTCACACAAAAGAACGAATCCAAGAGATGGCCCGCGAAATGGGCTACTCCCCAGACGCTCAGGCTCGCAGCCTGGTCACTGGTCGCAGTTACACGGTCGGCGTGGTGGTCACCACCATCGCCGACCCTTTTGTCGCTGAGGTGGTGCAGGGAATGGAGAGCACCGCCCATGATCATGGCTACACAGTCATCCTGTCCTGTTCCGATTCCGAACCGGAGCGCGAGATCGCGGCCGTCGAGATGCTGCGCGCCAAGCGGGTGGATGGTGTCATCGTCACCTCATCGCGCATCGGCGCTCTTTATCTGGACCACGTGGAGGGCATTGGCGCCCCTGTGGTACTCCTCAACAACCACAATGAGCAAAGCGGCCACTATACGTACACCGTAACGGTAGATAATCGTCACGGCAGTCTTTTGGCGACAGATCATCTCATTAATCAAGGCCACATTCGGATTGCTTATATCACCGGACCAGCGAACCACAGCTCTGACACAGAACGCATGGCCGGATATCGCCAGGCGTTGAGTGAACATAGCCTTCCCTACGATCCAACGCTTGTCGTGCCCGGCGATGGAAAACCGGTGGGTGGGATGCGGGCGCTGCAAGCGCTTATAGCGAGCGCCCAACCACCGAGCGCAGTTTTTTGCTACAACGACATGACCGCCATTGGCTTGCTGCGCGCGGCTCGAGAAGCCGGTATTGACATTCCCGGAGATCTGGCGGTGATCGGATTTGACGACATTCCCCTTGCTTCATTCGTCTGCCCACCATTGAGCACCATAAGCCAACCCAAAAACGAGATGGGACGGTTGGCGATGGAAATGGTTCTGACACTGGCGGAGTCATACGACGCTGTACGTCCGGAGTATTCCGATATCGTGGTCAAGGGCAAGTTGGAGATACGAGAATCAACGTAAAAGAGTGAGGATATCTCGTTTTTTTTAATCGCGGCAGTGGAGAAATGAGCTGCAAATGACAAAAGCTATCCAAATCGGTCTCATCGGTGCCGGCAGGATTGGGCGGGTACACACTGAGACGGTCGCCAACTGCATCCCAGATGCGAACATCCTTGCAGTGGCGGACGTCTTGGAGAAAGCGGCTAAGAAGTGCGCTGCCGATTTCAGAATCCCCTCGTTTTATAAAGACCATCGCCAAATCTTGGAGAACTCGGAAATTGAGGCTGTGCTTATCTGCTCGAGCACCGACACCCACGCCCAGTTCATTGAAGAAGCGGCCGAAGCCGGGAAGCACATTTTCTGCGAAAAGCCGATCGATCACGACTTGCAGAAGATTGACCACGCCCTGGAGGCGGTCGAAAAAGCCGGCGTGAAACTCCAGATCGGCTTTAATCGGCGCTTTGATCCAAGCTTCAAGCGAGTCCGTGATGCAGTTTCAGCCGGCGAAATCGGCACGCCGCACCTTGTGCGCATCACCAGTCGCGACCCCGAACCGCCTCCGCTTGATTACATCAAGATCTCTGGTGGTATTTTCCTGGACATGACCATCCATGATTTCGACATGGCGCGTTACCTGATCGGCAGTGAGGTGGACGAAGTTTATGCGACCGGAGGCGTGATGGTCGATCCGGCAATTGGCGAGGCGGGTGATATCGATACGGCAGTCATCGTTCTGCGCTATGCAAACGGAGCTATCGGGGTCATCGACAACAGCCGCAAGGCAATTTATGGCTACGATCAGCGTGTGGAGGTCTTCGGATCAGGCGGGGGCATCGTGGTTTCCAACCAAACCCCTGATCTGGCTGTGCTCAGCGACGCTGATGGCGTCCATGCCTCCAAACCGCTCCATTTCTTCATTGAACGCTACACGGAGTCTTATGTTGCGGAGCTGCAGGAATTCATCGACAGCGTGAGGGAAGACAAGACCCCATCGGTAACTGGCTTGGATGGCCGTATCCCTGTGGTCATGGGGTTAGCAGCTTGGAAATCATACCGCGAGAATCGCCCGGTCAAGCTTAACGAAATCACGTCGAATTGAGGGCAAGCCGAATGCCCCTAATCTCGCGGTAAAGAGGTGACCGGGTACACATAACTCGATGGGGCTTTGAAGAACGGAATGCACCTAATCAATAGGAAGTAATGATTTGGGATCGAGGCTGAAATACCCCCCCCCAAGTTGGAGAGGCAGGTTTTACAGCAGAACAGGAAAACAAGGAGTAAGTATATGACCGATAGCGGCACCCGAAGGGTCTTTCCCAATCGACTGGCAGGACCTCGATTTCGAGAACAACTTTCTTGGTCGTCTGAAGCAAGGGGGGCTGGAAGCCCCGCGACGAGCAGATCGACGCGATCCCAGCCGAGGATAGCGTTCCTGCTCCTATGGTGGGGTCTAGGTCGAGCTCCAACATC
>DAOWMX010000146.1 GCA_030642885.1 Anaerolineales bacterium
CTGGATGAGCCAGTAAATCACTCTGGATGGTATGGATTGTTTTACGGAGTTCAAATATGTCTCCTCATCGAAGGCTTTCCACGCTTCCCCCAAAAATGAAGCGCAAGGCGATGGAATTGGTAATTTGCTCAATCGGCGCCAAGTCATCTGTGAAAATGATGCTGGAATCAGGTGTGGGCTGCAAATTTTGGATCGTGCGGTGCAGAATATCCACGAGCAGCGGGTGAGTCTCTTTTGAAACCAGTGCGAGTTCATTTGCGACAAGATTCTCGGGACCCGTTTCCATCATGGTCGCAAACACGATGGTATTGAATGTATTCGGTACATCCACGACATGAACGCTTGGGAAAACGGCCCCCATCGTTCCTGAGAATGCTTCGATCAAGCGGCGGTCATCCGGCGTCCTCCCGATGTTAATAACAACTACACCGTTGGGCTCAAGATGATCCCGGACTTCTTCGAAGAATTCTCGCGTTGTCAGGTGCCAGGGGATATAGGGAAGCCGATAAGCATCAATACCGATCACCGTATAGTGATGCGCGCTGTGCGTAAGGCCCCAACGTCCATCCGCGGCGATCGGGTTGAGATTGGGCTCTGTCATATCAAACAAACTGCGCCCCACTTCAATGATCTCCGCGTCAATTTCCCAACCATCAATAGGCACTGGACCGATTACCTCGCTGTATAGTTTCGAGATCGTCCCCGCTGCCAGACCGATTAAACCCAGCCTTTTTACCTCTGTAGCCTCGCCGGGTGGATTGAAGTAGGGCGCGGCCAAGAAATAATCCCATGTGCCGTTTGTTGCAGTCAGGTCGGGTGCATACACCGAATGAATCCCCTGCCCCTCATTCAACAGCAATTGACGAACTCCGTCCCGTTCGATCACCTGGATGTAGTTGTACGATGATTCCGCTTCAAATATTTGACCCGAACTCGCCTTTATCGGGCCGTCAAGCGTAAAAAATGCCAACCCCGCGAGGGTAATCGGCATCCACAAGTGAATGAGCGCCTGACGACGGTCGTGCAACGCCAGCCCCAGGAGGGCAACAGCCATCAAGGTGAAACTAAAAAACAGGAAGGTTCGCGCCGTTCCAATGGTTGGAATCAGAATGAGGACCGGCACAAAAGTTCCGAGTATCGAGCCCATTGTCGAGAGAGCGTAGATCTTACCTGACACGCGGCCGGCATGATCCGTATCCTCGATGGACAGACGAATTGCAAATGGCGAAATGGTTCCCAAAAGGGTGATGGGAACGCTGAAAAGCACGAGAATCGATAGAAACGACCCCAGCATTAGTCCGGTTTCTAGATGCTCAACCGCCATCGCCGCTCGCAACAGGACGGGGCGGGAGATGATCGGAACTAATCCTGCGGTGAAGGATGCCCAGAGAATTATCCGGTAGAAAGGTGTAGGATACGGCCAGCGGTCCGCCCAGCGCCCTCCGAGGAAGTACCCTGCCGTGAGGTAGATGAGGATGAGCCCGATAATGTTTGCCCAGACGATGTTGCTCGTCCCGTAGACATTACCCAACAGACGCGAAGCCGTGAGCTCGATGCCCAGTGTGGTCATCCCAGCGATGAAAACTACGATTAATAATAGATTCCGCCGCATCCTATTGTTCTCCGTGAGCTTTCAGATTCTATCAGGCAATTCGCGGGACGCGAAGAGGACGAGTCGGGGATCCTAAGACCTCTCCTAGATTATCGCCATAACTTAGAATTTGTGCCGATATCCCTGACCGTCGTGCGGCCTCAGCGATTGTATGCGAGCCTTCGGGTCCACCGAAACTAGCGGCATCAAGCAACACGAGCATAGGCTGGCGGCCGGTATGCCGCAGCCTGCGGATTCCTGCGAGCATGTCAGTGTCAACCGATGGTGTAATCAAAATCGCGGTGGATCCCTGGGGGATTCTTGGACCTTCTATTTTGATCACATCTTGCAGAGACCTCTCGCCTTCAGCATTCAGAACCGCTAATGACTCAAGTAATCGTAAGCGTTGTGCCTCGCCAGGTTCTGGCTGGATTACCTGGCGCGCCGTACCATAACTGATGAGTCCCACAGCTCGATTGAGCTGCAAAAAATGCATCGCCAGCGAGGCAGCAGCTGTCACCCCGTACTCGATAGTTGAAGGGGGAAGTTGGAACGCGCCGTCATCTTTTACCTTTGCGGGTTCGTCAGGCTCGTGGAGTTCGAAATGCGGGGTCAGCGCAGAATCAACAATGATCCAGATTTCTGCCAACGGATCGAGTTCAAATTCCTTAACTATTAATTTCTGCAGCCGTGCTGTTGAACGCCAGTGGATCCGGCTGAAACTGTCACCGGGCACATAATCACGCACGCCTGCTGCATTCGGTGTGATCTGATGTGTACGCCGTCTCAGCGCTTCACCCCCGGGTAGTCGTCCGCTCGGGATATAGAATCCCTCGAGCGGTACCGTCATCGGCAAGACAACAACGTGATGGACAGCAGGGATCATTCGTACGCGTGGGAAGATTCCGAAAGGGTCACTGGAACGCAGCGTCATAGGGCCTAAACGGTAGCGACCCCGGCGTGTGCAAAGTGTCCTCGTCAACCAGCGTCTGGTTTGCCCCCTTCCAAACCCGGAAGCCACGGTTACCGATTGATGCGCGCCGACATCAGATGAGTCTCCCAATCCCAATGCGATCGCCACCGTAGTAACTCTGAAACCAGGAAGGTCGGAGGTATCCGTCGTTTCTACCCATAGCTTGGTGATTCGACTCAGGTTGGAAAGCGTGAAACGCTCGATAAAAAGTTGTCCCACCTGGGAGCGATTTGAACGCGGCTCGCGGACAATTGTCACGCCGCGCAATGTTGTCCACGCCCAGATAAAGGCAACAACAAGTAAACCTCCCCAGAGGTATGTCAGGCTATAGAAAAGGTCTCGTCCGGTAACCCTTGCCCCAACAAGGCTGAGGATGAATAGAGCGAGGATGACGCGTGCACGCGAAAACATCAACCAACCTCACCTCCCGGTACAGGTACCTTTTCGAGTACCTCCTCGATAACATCCACTGCGTCGACCTCGCGAATGCGAGCGGCCGAGCCGACAATCAACCTGTGCGCGAGCGCGGGGACAGCTAAGGCTTTAACATCATCCGGTAGAACATATTCTCTGCCCAGGATCGCTGCCCGTGCCTGTGATGAGCGGAACAGCGCCAGGCTACCGCGCGGGCTTGCGCCGAGATAAATTTCCCCGTGCGCTCTAGTCGTTTCAACCAAATCCACAATGTAGCGTTTGATCTCATCTGTAACTGTGATGCTCTTCACAGCATCCTGCACCTTTAGCAAATCGGCAATGTCGATCACCTGTTTCAGATCTTCGATTGGGTGGTGAAGCTGCTGATCTGTTAGCATTTGCACCTCATAATGTTTTGACGGATATCCCAGGCTGATCCGCAGGAGAAAGCGGTCCATCTGAGCTTCGGGGAGTGGAAACGTCCCCTCATATTCAATCGGGTTCTGCGTGGCTAGGACAAGGAAAGGCTCCGGTAAAGGGTGAGTTTTTCCATCAACCGTGACTTGATGCTCCTCCATCGCCTCCAGCAATGCGGCTTGTGTTTTAGGCGTGGCCCGATTGATCTCGTCTGTAAGTACGATCTGAGCCACGATTGGTCCCTGGCGGTATTCGAATTCGTTTGTTTTCTGATTGAAGATCGAAACGCCGGTCACATCGCTTGGAAGCATATCAGGGGTAAATTGGATGCGGTTGAATGTGCCGCCAATCGATCGGGCGATGCTTTTAGCCAGCATCGTCTTCCCCGTCCCCGGAACATCCTCAATGAGGATATGCCCCTGGCAGAGGAGCCCCGTGATCGTCAAGCGGATCGCATCCGTTTTCCCAACGATTACTTTTTCGACGTTCTCGAGCAGTTGATTGGTGACATCTTTTATCTCAGCCATGAATTCTCCTCTGCGATACTATGAAGATGAGTCGCAAGTAAAAGGCGTTATCGATTTTACCTTCTTCCTGTAAATGTTGACCAGCTTCAGTCGTCGCTGGTGTTAATCATACGAGCATCAAGCTTATGAGTTAAGCAGCATTACAAGCATTGCGATCCAGAACATCGCATAATTCAATGTTTTCCTACGCTTATACTGTACCGCGAAAAGGATGACTGCCAGTACAAGACCGGTTGCCACACGGACAATGCCCAGCGGCTCTCTGAAAGTTGAGTAGGGGATGAAAAGAAGGGCTAGGCTGTTTGTGAACAACGCCAAAGCGGTAGCGTCTTTTGCCCCATCCCATAGGACTTTCACCGAGCTGGTTAAACCCCAAATCGTTGGTAAGACAATCGATGGACCGAGGATAACCAGGAATAAAGCCAGCGCTGGAAGACTTTCTGTACCGATGCGCAGCAATCCCATAAACGGGATCCACTCAAATCCCGTAGCCATATCACCGCCACTGCCGATTCCCGGCGATCCGAACGTCCACCATAGCCAGGCTTGCCAGAGTGCAAACAGCGCCCCCCCCGCGATCAATGTCCATGTGGACGATTTCGACCTGCGCTGCACAAGATCACTGATCAAAGCTGCCATCCAGAAAAGCACAGTCGTTTCTTTTGCAAAAAGCGCCAATCCCAAGGCAACAGCCCCCAGGACAGGTCGATTTCGAAAGCGCCAGAACCACCCCAGGACCACCAACCCGTACGCCAGTGGTTCATGAAGGTCTAACCCTACCGAGGCGACAAGACCCACCCACAATCCATAAATCAAGGCATAGTGCGAGGGGTAGCCTCTCTCGACCAAGAATGAGCAAAGCAGCCCGGTAGCCACGACAAGCGCGCTGAGGTTCACAAGCAATAGAGACCAGGGGATGAGAGTCGAGTTGCCTCCAACAAGCGCACGCGCCAGGATCGGGTAGAGGATTCGTTGATAACGATACGCAGGGACATCAAGATGCTCGGCGACCCTCTGTGGGTTTGGGTCGCGGGCGACATATAAGGCGAATTGTCCGTCGTAACCAGGGGCTCCATCTGGATCGAGATCGGCGTAACGAGTACCGATCTCCGCTAAGGCAGCGGCGTCCATATTAACAGAGGTCAGGCGCCATAGGATGTAGGCGCTGGAAACGATCAGGGTGAGGGCCGCAGGCCAGAATGTATTTACTCGTCTCGCCATCGTATGAAGAGAAATAATGCTAGAATCCAGGCGGGAAGGCTCATTGCGGCACCAAGCCAGAATGAGCTTGGTCGATAATAGAAGTCCACTGTATGTGCCCCTTGCGGCACCCATACTCCACGGAACAAATAATCTGCTTGGAAGAGCTCAGCTTCTGCGCCATCCACACGAACGCGCCAACCTGGAACCATGACATCCGAGAGGACAAGCCAGGCGCCGCCTGATGTCGTTACTTCGATCTCAACCCGATTCGGATCCTGCCCTTCAAGGATGTTAAAGGAACCGCCATGCTCCCCTTGAGGGAGGGATGCGGAGCTTGTTTCAAGGACGACCTGGTCATCCAGGTTGAAGGATGGATTGATAACGATTTGAAGTGCATCGTCAGCGCTGGAGACAGAAACAGCATTCGGGACCAACCTCACCCGGGTTGAGCCATCGACGGGTGTGTAACGAACCGCTTGTAAATCTCCGGACACTTCAGACGCCAGCCAGGCGACATCCATCAATTGGAAAAGACGCTGCTGATCCGCCGGGGGTAGCGTGTCAAGAACATCTATCCATGTCATATACCGCTCGGGAACAAAGGGGTCGAAGTTATTCGCCGAGGGTACGCTGTCAAGCATCGTTGTATTCGGTATGCCGATATCACGGACGACCCGCCAGTCAATCCCCGGGTCAAATGTGTCGAAACGGTGGGCTTGAGAGAATTTCAGCGCATACTCCAAATCGGCGTTCATATATAGGCGATGAGTACGGCCAAACGCGGCGACGGTTGCTGCTTCTCCATCATATACTTCCTGCGAAATTGATGGGTTCAAACC